>JBGTEC010000209.1:0-4533 GCA_041747995.1 Wenzhouxiangella sp. | reverse complement strand
GCGCGACAAGGCCCAGGCGGCCGAAGACGAGAAGTCCGATATCGGCTGGGGCAGCCAGATTCGCAACTATGTGCTCGATCAGTCGCGGATCAAGGATCTGCGCACCGGTGTCGAGCGCACCGATACCCAGAAAGTTCTGGATGGCGATCTCGATGAATTCATCGCCGCCTCGCTGAAGGCCGGACTTGAATGACCAGCGTTGCCCGCTGTTGCCATTGATCAACTGGAATTGAAATGACTGATAAAGAACTCAATCCGACACCCGAGCACGATGAGAACCGCCTGATTGCCGAGCGGCGTGGCAAGCTGGATGACTTGCGTGAGCAGGGGCAGGCCTATCCCAATGACTGGCGGGCGAGCCATGATGCGGCGTCGCTGACATCACGCTTTGCCAACGAGGGCGACTGGGACCAGGCCGCGCTCGAAGGACTGGATGAGCAGTTCCGGCTGGCCGGGCGGCTCATGAGCCGGCGAGTCATGGGCAAGGCCAGTTTCGTTCATATCCAGGATGGCTCCGGAGTCCGAATTCAGGTCTACCTGCGTCGCGATGACCTGCCCGAAGGGGTTTACCAGGCTTTCAGGCATTGGGACATCGGCGATGTCATCGGCGTGGCCGGCCGTTTGATGCGGACCCGAACCGGCGAATTGAGTCTGCACGCGAGCGAATTGAAGTTGCTGGTCAAGTCGCTTCGCCCCTTACCTGAAAAGTGGCACGGGCTGACCGATCAGGAAACGCGCTACCGTCAGCGCTATGTGGATCTGATTGTCAATCCGGACGTGCGCGAAACTTTCGTTCGGCGCTCGCAGGTCGTGCGCGAGATTCGCCGATTCCTTGATGAGCGCGGTTTTCTCGAAGTCGAAACGCCGATGATGCATCACATCCCTGGCGGGGCGACGGCGCGGCCATTCGCGACCCACCACAACGCACTGGATCTTGATTTGTACCTCCGTGTCGCGCCGGAGTTGCATCTGAAGCGACTGGTTGTTGGCGGCCTCGAGCAAGTCTATGAAATCAACAGAAACTTTCGCAACGAGGGGGTATCAACGCGGCACAACCCCGAATTCACCATGCTGGAATTCTACTGGGCCTACGCCGATTACAACGACCTGATCCGGCTGACCGAAGAGATGCTGCACGCGGTCGTGACCGTTTTGCCGGGGCTCAAGGATGGGCGGGTGGTCTACCAGGGCGAGGAGATTGATTTTGGCGGCCAGTATCGGCGCATCAGCGTGGCCGAGGCCGTGGCCGAGCACTATCCGGACCTGGCCGACGCCGACCTGCGCGATCTGGAGGTTTTGCGCCAGGCCTGTCACAAGGATGACATCCACTTCGACAAGACCTGGGGCTGGGGGCGGTTGTTGATGGAATTGTTCGAGCATCGTGTGGAACACCAGCTCATCCAGCCGACCTTTGTCACCAGCTACCCGATTGAAGTCTCGCCGCTGTCCCGTCGCAACGACAAGGACCCCGAGCTGGCCGATCGCTTCGAGCTGTTCGTCGCCGGTCGTGAAATCGCCAATGGCTTTTCCGAGCTCAACGATCCTGAAGACCAGGCTGAACGATTTCGTGCCCAGGTCGATGCGCGCGATGCCGGTGATGCCGAAGCGATGCATTTCGACCATGACTACATCCGCGCGCTGGAATACGGCATGCCGCCAGCGGCCGGGGAGGGCATCGGCATCGACCGGCTGGTCATGCTGCTGACCGATTCGCCCTCGATTCGGGATGTGTTGCTGTTCCCCTATCTGCGGCCAGAGACGCAATAACACCCGGACCTGACCGGATCGATATATGCTTGGAATCCTGTGCGTTGACAGGAGACCATCATGAACTTGCCTTGCTTGTTGCTCGTTTCGGCCATCGTCCCGCTTGTCATGCCAAGCGCAATCGCCGCCGATCAGCCACTGGATCTGGTTGAAAACCTTGATCTGGAACGCTACCAGGGCCGCTGGTTCGAGATCGCCAGATTGCCGAATCGCTTCCAGGATGACTGCGTCAGCGATACCCGGGCCCATTACAGCCTGCGCGAGGACGGCCGGGTTGATGTTGTCAATCGTTGTCGCACGGATGATGGATCCGTGGATCAGGCCTCCGGTATTGCCAGGAAAGCCGATCCGGACGGTCCCAACAGCGCGCTCGAAGTTCGCTTCGCCCCAAGATGGTTGTCGTGGTTGCCCTTTGTCTGGGGGGAATACCGGGTCATCGCTTTGGGTCAGGACTACGACTACGCCATGGTGGGCACCGAAAATCGTGACTACCTGTGGATACTGGCCCGCCAGACCGAGCTCCAGCCGGAGTTGCTGCGCGGCCTGATCGACCAGGCCCGAGACCAGGGATTTAATACCAACTCGCTGCTGATGCAGCCGCATGACGAAGACTGACATACTGGTCATTGGCGCCGGCTGGGCCGGACTGACGGCGGCCCGGTCGTTGCATCAAGCTGGCCGGACGGTCGTGGTCGTCGACAAGGCGCGTGGGGCGGGTGGGCGCAGCTCGACTCGACGCCAGGCGGGATTCACGTTCGATCATGGCGCCCAGTATTTCACTGCCCGCAGTACCGGCTTTCGCCGGCAAGTCGAACAATGGCGCCGTGCCGGCCTCGTGGCACCATGGCCTGCAGTGGTCGGAGTTGTCGGGCCAAGGCCTGCCACCAACGAAAGCGTTGGCCCCAGCGAGCGGCTGGTCGGCGTGCCGGGAATGAACGCCGTCCTGCAATCGATTGGCCAGACGCTCGATTGCCGTTTTGGATGGCCCGTGACTGATCTAGCCTGGTCCGGGCGCTGGACTGCAACCACTCCCGGTGGCGACGCCATTGTCGCCGATCACCTGGTTCTGACTGCCCCGCCGCCGCAGTCTGCGCGACTGCTGGGCTGCGGCCATCCGCTGTTCGCCCGATTGCAATCGGTGCCGATGGCGCCCTGCTGGGCCTTGATGCTGGGGTATTCCGCACCGCTTGAAACCTATCTCGAAGCCTTGTTCATCAACAACGGACCGCTATCGTGGGCGACCTGCAACGGCAGCAAGCCCGGTCGCACTGGTCAAGCATGGGTTGTCCACGCAACACCTGAGTGGTCACAGGCCAATCTGGAAGCGGAGCCTGATTCAATCGTCAAGAATCTGCTTCAGGCTTTCAGGGATGTCATGCCGGCTGCCACCGATGTCGAGCCTGCATTCAGCCAGGCGCACCGCTGGCGCTTTGCCTTGAGCCCCGAGCCCCTGGACGACGGGCTGTTGTATCTGGACGAGCAGAACCTGGTGATCGCCGGCGACTGGTGCGCGGGCAACCGGATCGAAGGGGCCTGGTCAAGTGGTCAGGCCGCAGCGAAGGTCATGCTGGATCGTCGTTGCGGCATGTCCTGATCTTACGTTGCCGATCCTACGACTGGAAAGGCACCAGTTCGATTTCTTCTTTTTGATCACGTCGGATTTTCAGCAGCTCGATTCGATCATTGTCGATGCGCACGGCGCTACCACTGCGATGCCAGTCGCCGAGTACGACACGCTGGCAGGAGCGGCCGTCGACATCGACCTGATGAATGGCCGGCCGGTGGGTGTGGCCGTGGATCAGGGTTTGAACCTTGTGCTGGCGAAAGCAGTCGAACACGGCTTGAGTATTGACATCCATGATTTCGGGCGGGTGGTTGCCGGTTTTGCGACGACTGATGAAGCGGGCCGTTCGCGCCAGCAGGCGGCGCCACCAGGCCGGGCGCGACAATATCTTTTGCTGCCAGGCCGGGTTTCGTACCTTGCGTCGAAAGCGCTGGTAGGCGACATCGTCCGTGCAAAGCAGGTCACCGTGCATCAGGATAATCCCGGAGCTGGCTCCCGGTAACCGGACCGGCTCTTCAAGCAAAGTCATGCCGGCCTGCGCGCAGTAGTCCGGCCCGACAAGAAAATCCCGGTTGCCGGCAACGAAAAAAACCGGTACCCCGAACTGGCTCAACTCCCGGGTCGCAAGTCCGGCCGGCCAGCCGGGCTGCTCCGGCGCATCGTCGCCGATCCAGGTTTCAAAAAGGTCTCCGAGGATGTAAAGCGCGCGGGCCCGGCGTGCCGGGCCGCGCAGGAAGTCCACAAACAATGCTGTGGTCTCCGGTCGGTTGACCTCCAGATGCAGATCGGAAATCAGAAAGACCGGACGATCACTCAGGGATTTCGACCCGCTCAATGATCACCGGCTCGGTCGGCACGTCCTGGTGCCTGCCGTGGTTGCCGGTCTCGACCTGGCGAATGGCGTCGACAACGTCCATGCCGTCGATGACCTGTCCGAAGACGGCATAACCCCAGGTCTGGCCCGATTGCTTGCTGCGGTGGTCCAGAAACGCATTGTCGGTGACGTTGATAAAGAACTGGGATGTCGCCGAGTGCGGGGCATTGGTGCGCGCCATGGCCAATGTTCCACGGGTGTTGGCCACGCCGTTGTCGGCTTCGTTGTTGATCGCCTCACGAACCGGCTTTTGCTGGAAGTCGGTATCGAAACCACCGCCCTGGATCATGAAATTCGGAATGACGCGATGAAACAGGGTGCCATCGTA
>JBGTEC010000208.1:0-9725 GCA_041747995.1 Wenzhouxiangella sp. | reverse complement strand
ATATGATCTACCTGACCGTTGGTGATCTCGATTTGCCTGAGCAAATCCCGGCCCGGTTCCGTACACTGTGAGCGCTTATGGCAGACCCGTCAGATCAGGCTTGGAGCAAAGTCGGGGCGTTGCGAAACTCGGATATACCCTCTTTATTTACCGCCTGTGGCTGGCCCTGATGCTAGTCGTCCTGTTCACCGTCACCGCGCTTGGCCGAGCTCAAGCGCAAGGTCAAGAGCCTGACCTGCTGGTGACTCAGGCACCCATATTCACCTACCAGCCATTGCGCCCATCATTGATGCCGCCGGACAGCGGGCCGGCGACGATAGCGGAGTACGAGGTCGCGCTCGATGTATGGGCGCTGGCACGCTCGGAGCTCGAACCCGCCGAGTTCGTACTGCCCAATGGGAGTCGATTTCTTGCCGTGCCGGAGGAAATTCGCTACCGCGGCAGTTGGCAAACCGATTTTGCCTGGCGCGGACATTTGGAAGGCGATGGGGAGGACGGTTGGGCGGTAATTACCGTTCATCAGGGGCACATTGCAGGTCGTCTCAGCTTTCCCAGGCGCGATGTGATTGAGTTGAAGCCGGGGCCCGAGCCTGGAGTGCTACGTATGCTGGAACTTCACAGTTCGTTTTTTCCCGGCTGCGGTGCGGAGTTTCTCGACGCCGATGGCTTTGGCTATGTCGAAAGCTCAGCATCTTCACCGCTGGTCACGTCCGCATCCACTGCCGGCGCGCCGATTATCGACGTAATGGGCCTCTACACGCCCCTGGCCCGGTCATTGGCTGGGGGCACGCCGCAGATTGAGGCCGTCATACAGAGCGCGGTAGACGTTACCAATGATGCCTACTTCAATAGCCTTGTCTATCAGCGTCTCGAATTGGTCCACATGGACGAGGTGTCCTACACTGGAGATAAGACCGGCGATCCCTATAATATCCAGTTAAATTGGGTGAGGAACGATAGTGCCGTGGCCGCACTTAGAAATCAGCACCAGGCCGATTTAGTGGCGCTGATCAGTGGGAATATGGCTGTTTGTGGCGTTGCTTACGTGATGAGAAATGTAGACCCGAGCTTTGAAGCTGCTGCGTTTTCAGTAACCCTGCGTCACTGCGCCGTCGGCAACCTTACTTTCGCCCACGAACTTGGGCACAATATGGGCCTGGAGCACGATCCTGACAACGGCCCCGATCCGGCGATTGCCTCGTTCCCATGGAGTTTCGGTCATATTTTTCAACTTCCCGACTTAATATCCTGGCGGAGAACGATCATGGCCTACGAAACCTCCTGTCCTGGCGGCGATTGCCCTAAGATCAACCATTTCTCTAATCCCAATGTGCTGTACCAAGGCGTGCCAACCGGGATCGCCGACCAGCGGGAAAATGCGCGGACTTTGAATTTGACTTCCAACCTCGTTGCGGCTTTCCGCCAGGGCAACTGGCTGTTCTCCGACCGGTTCGAAGAGCGTGGCTTTGCCCTGAGCGGTGATGTAGGTCCGATGCCAAGAAGGAGCGCCGAGGCTTGTGCGGAAATGGAAAGTTTACTAAGCCTTATGGAGCGGTCCATCGCCGAGCGGGCGGTTCAACTGACCGAAGACGACGACGAAGGCTGGAGCGAATATGAAAGGCAACTTGGCAACCTCACCGATGAACGAGATCGAATTGCTGCAGAATGCAAGGAATCGTGAAGATGAACTGGCGGAGCTTTGAATGGGCTTACGGCGCATTGCTAATCTTGCTGTGCTGGGTCCAGCTCGACTGCGTCCAGGCTGGCGGGCTGCCCATTGAGTTTGAGGTGAACGTGGAGCAGACCGAACTGGTGGTGGGCGAACCATTGGTCATTGATATGCGGGTCCGCAATTCTGGTGACAGCTCGTTGGACTTTTTCCTAGTCGGGGGCAACTTCGCGCTGACCTGGTATTTTGACGACGAAGTGCTGGGATGCGAATTGCTCATCGCCGTGGCTTCGCCTTTGCCCGGAGATCCGCCTCGCTTTTTCTTCACCTGGGACATTTTCGGTCTCCAACCGGGTGAAACCCTGGAATGCCAGGTCACCTATCCGCAAACCTTGTTTCCGGGCGAAGAAACGATCGACTTTACCGCGGGTTACTTCATAGACAACGATATTTTCGCGCAACATGTGGGCGAGTTCACTTACACATTGCTCCCGGTGCATAGCACGGTGCCTGTCGAGGTAGAGGCAAGCGTAGAGCCATCCGAATTTCTTGTCGGCGAGCCCTTGGTACTGAGCCTCGAGACTACCAACATCAGTGGCGACGCTTTGGCGCCGTTTACGATCAGTAACCATAATCTGATGCAATTGATCGGCGGTACCGATGTCGACGCGGAAGACTGTGATATTTTCCTGATCGAGTTGCCCGACGTCGGCTTTGACTGGCAGGTACCGGCCTTGCAAGTCGGTGAAAGCGCCAGTTGCACGATTATTTTTCCCGAAACGCATACGCCCGGCGAGGAAACCTTGAGCTTCTTTGCCTGGATTGAAGGTGCAGCGTGGGAGAATCTGGCACAGGTCAGCTATACCTTGTTAGGAGAGCGGCCTCCGCTTGCCGCGCCTGTTCCGGTGCCAGTCAATTCGCCGGTATGGCTGCTCGCGGCCGTTTTGCTACTAATGTTGGCGGGGCTTCAGAGGTTACGTCCGACCCGCCAGACCTGGAGACAGACTGACCCGCGCGGATGACCAACCCGGCCCGTTGCACGAACTGTCAACGGGGAGTGGTGTTAGCTGCTGCTCGTGCCGTGGGTCGCGGAAGAGGGCACGATCCCTACCGCATCCATCCCCATCCTCGTGCCATCAGGAAGCCTCACAAGCTCGCACGCCCTTCGAAGCCGTTTCAGTGGCACCAAAGCGCCCAGGAATCTAAGCCATTGATGCCATGCCGATCGACTCACGGCACGAGCAGCAGGTGACGCCACTCGCCGCCTGCCCCGATGGCCGTTTCAATGATCGAGCAGGACGCGTTCGCGCAACAGGTGGGCTACGTCGGGTTCACGGCCCCGGAACGCTTCCCAGGATGCCATCGGTTCGCGCGCATTGCCGCGTGACAGGATTTCATAGCGTAGCCGCACTGCCAGTTCACGATTCATCAGACCGGTCTGCTCGAACGCGGCGAAGGCATCGGCGGCGAGCAGTTCCGCCCACAGACGGCGATAGTCCTGTCCGCCACGGCTACCGGCAAACAGGCTTTCGTAGCCATTGAAGTGATGCCTTGGGGACAGCAGCGGTGGCAGGTCCATTTCCCGCTTGATTCGCTCCTCCATGGCCGCAAGGCCAATATCCTCGCCAATTTGCAACTGATGCCAGGCCAGATCGATTCGGGTAGCGGCAATTTGCTCAAGGGTATGCAAGCCGGCCAGCAGTTGTCGGGTTTGCTGCAGGGCCTGAATGCGCGGTTCGTCGATCAGCGCCCCGGTTTCGAAATGAAACGCATACAGTCGGAGCACTTCCGGCTTCAGCGACCAGCGCTCAAGCAGCAGCGCCGGGAATTCGACGAAATCGGCCGGGACCTGTGCGCCTGAAAGCGAGCGGTAGCGGACGTCGGACAAAAGCGTGTGGAGGAACAAGGCGTTGTCCGAGCGTACTGTATCGACATGGGCTCTCAGCCGGGTCGAAAATTCCCGGGCCATATCAAGCCATTCCGGCTGGTGGTGTACCTGGACCAGCCCCGTGCAGGGTGGCGGCAAGACGTGACAGATCGGCGCCCGCAGCCTCCAGAGCTTCAATGGTGTTGGCAAAGCCGGCCGGGTCGGTGTTGTTTATGATCGCATCGACCCCGGCGCGATTGTCTTCGATAGCGGCATCAAGGGCGGGCAGAAAGTGCGCACGGTCAATGCGATGAAACGGCGGTGTGGTGAAGGGGGTCAGGTAGGCGTCCAGCAAGGAGTTGTCAGGCTGGCGCTGGCGCAGATCGTCGCGCCAGTCATCGGCATCGGACGCCTCTGGCGGGGCTGGCTCTGGCGCATCTTCAGCCGGCTGACACGCGCTCAAGCCGAATACGGCCAGCAACAGGCCGAAAGCCAGGAGGCCGGGTCGGACGGCGGGCAAAATCTCTGGCGGCCGGCGACGTTGGTTCACCATGGAATCTGATCCATTCATAGCCCTGATGATCATATCGCATCATTCGGGGTCGGCTTTGTTGAACCTGCAATTTCGGGGTACTCTGGAGGCCACATCCAGTTGCGGAGCTTGTAGGGTATGACAATTGACAGTTTGCTCGTTTTCGGTGCCACAGGAACCCAGGGCCATCCGGTTGTGGATGCCGCGCTGGAGTCAGGCCTAGCCGTCCGGGCCGCGACCCGCGCGCCCGATGACGCCGCCGAAAAGCTTTCTTCCCGGGTCGATATCGTCGAGGCCGATCTGGTGGACCCGGAAGCGGTCCGCGAGGCACTGGACGGGGTGGACGCGGTGTTTTTTCATTTGCCGATTCTGCCGGACGCCGCGCTCGCCCCGGCCATTATTGGCAACGTTATCAACGCCGCCGAACAGACTCGTCTCAAGCGCCTGGTTTTCACGACCGGCGGATACTGTGGCGACGACATGCCGGCCGGGGATTTTGTCAGCGGCATGCGCATGGTGAGCCAGGCCTTTCTGAGCAGCCGGGTCGATACTGTTGTGTTGCGTCCGACGCTATACCTGGCCAATCTCGTTTGGCCGCACATTATTCGCGAAATCCGCGACTATGGGCGGCTGAGCTATCCTCCCCTCAGCGCCAAGCGACGCTTGAACTGGACCTCGACAGAAGATCAGGGCCGGATCGCGGTGGCCTGCCTACAGGCCGATGTTGTCGGCGAGGTGATCGACATCGCCAGTCCCGTGCCGCTGACCGGCCCGGAGCTGTGCCGCCTGCTGGCCGGGGTTTACGGGCGTGAGGTCCATTTTGCGCCGCAGTCAATTGATGACTTTGCCGATACCCTGAGCCACATGTCAGGCAGTGCCCAGGTCGGCCGGGCCTTGTCGGCGTTGTACGCGGGAATCGAGCAATTGCCGGGAGACGGGCCGCTGGTGGACACCGATCGCCTCGAACAGCGGCTGGGTATCAGGCTGACACCGGTCAGCGAATGGGTGGATGAGCGCCTTGGCGCGCTGCTCGATCTCTACGGCTAGCGCGTTTAGGCAGTATCAGGACACAACGATCACCGGACATGTGGCGTGGCGCACCACCTTGTCGCTGACACTGCCCAGCAACAGCGCCTGGATTCGGCTCTGGCCGCGCCGGCCCATGATCAGCATGGGCTGGTCGCACTCATTCAGGTAGCGCAGCAAGGCGTCGGCCGGGTCACCGCCCAGCAAAACCGGCTCGATGTCGACCTGGCGTTCGCCGGCCCGTGCCTGGGCCTTGTCAAGCAGTCCCGCCGCTATTTCGTATTCCGGAATGCCGTCGGCGGCTTCCCGGATCTTGTTCAGGTCAATCCGGCGAACGCCGGCCGACTGCAGGTCGCGGACGTTCGCCACATGAACTAGCCGGACAGGCAGTTTCAGCGCCTCGGCCAGTGTCAGCCCGTAATCCAGCGCCCGTCCGGCATTGCTGGCATCGTCGATGGCGATAACCACGGAGGTTCTCAGGAAATCCATTGACTGCTCCATTCAGCAACTTGGTCAGGTTACTTTATCAACTCAAGGTCGCGGGGAACTTGCGATCAGTCAAATAGCGACACCGGCGGCAAACCGGGTTTTCCAGTCCGGTCGGCGCTTTCTGTTCGGCGCCGGCCCCGGGCACGGTACAATGTGCGGCTTTGTTTTTACCTCCAATTTCACCAAGGATCCGAACCAATGAGTGGCGATATTGATATCCGCGCGGCCCAGCGCCCCGAAGCCGATTCCCTGTTGCAGGAAATTGCCGACTATGTCTGCAGCACCGAAATTGAATCCCCGGAAGCCTGGCAGACTGCCCACTACTGCCTGAAGGATTCCCTGGCCTGCGGCCTGCTGGCGCTGAAATTTCCCGAATGCGTCAAGTTGCTCGGACCAGTCGTTCCCGGCCTGACGCTGGAAAATGGCGCGCGCGTGCCGGGCACCTCGCATCGCCTGGATCCGGTACAGGCGGCATTCAATATCGGCGTGCTGGTTCGCTATCTGGATTTCAACGACACCTGGCTGGCTGCCGAATGGGGCCATCCGTCCGACAATTTAGGCGCCATTCTCGCCGTGGCCGATTACGTGTCGCGCACCAACCGTGCGGCCGGCCGTGAGGAGTTGAGCATGGCCGATGTGCTGCAGGCCATGATCAAGGCGCATGAAATCCAGGGCGTGCTGGCTTTGAAAAACTCCTTCAACCGGGTCGGGCTGGATCATGTCCTGCTGGTGCGCGTGGCCTCCACGGCCGTTGTCACCCAGATGCTGGGAGGCACGCGCGAGGATGTGGTCAATGCGCTCAGCCAGGCGTGGATCGACGGTGGCGCGCTCAGAACCTATCGGCACGCTCCCAACACCGGTTCACGCAAGAGTTGGGCGGCCGGTGACGCCTGTCGTCGGGCGGTCCAGCTTGCGCTGTTGACCATGAAGGGTGAAATCGGCTACCCGTCGGCCCTGACGGCCCGGGGTTGGGGCTTTCAGGATGTGCTGTTCAAGGGCCAGGAGGTGGTGTTGGAACGTGGGCTTGAAAGCTACGTGATGGAAAATATTTTGTTCAAGATCGCCTTTCCGGCCGAGTTCCATGCCCAGACTGCGGTCGAATGCGCGCTGAAACTGCATGGCGAGGTCAAGGACCGGCTGGACCAGGTCGAACGGATTGAGCTCGAAACCCAGGAGGCGGCGGTCCGGATCATCGACAAGACCGGCCCGCTCGACAACTATGCTGACCGTGACCATTGCCTGCAGTACATGGTTGCCATTCCGTTGATCTTTGGTCAGTTGACCGCCGATTCCTATGCCGATTCGGTCGCCGCCGATTCGCGCATCGACGCGCTCCGATCTTTGATGACGGTCAAGGAAAACCCGCGCTTTACCGAAGAGTATTTCGATGCGGACAAGCGCGCCATTGGCAACTCCGTCCAGGTGTTTTTCAAGGACGGCTCGAGCACAGACAAGGTGTCGATCGATTACCCGGTCGGTCACCGTCGTCGGCGCGAAGAGGGTATTCCGCTGCTGGAAGACAAGTTCGAGCGCGCAGTTCGGGGGCAATTGTCGGCCCGCCAGGCCAGGGCCATCATCGACAACTGTGCTGAATCCGAGTCATTGGCACGAATGACGGTGCCCGAGTTCACTCGCTTGTGGTCGCTGGACTGAGGCTGCGGCGCGTCGTCCGCGAGTGCTGAGCCGACTGAGCGTGGCTGCCACCCCGGCAGCCATGCTCAGCCGGGGTGCTGCTGCTGTGGATCAGGGATTTTGCATGCGCTTGCGAGCGCTGCGAATGGCAAAGCCGACCACAGGCAAATGCGCGTACAAGGCGTGTCCGCTGTCCCAGAAATCCTGGTGAAGGACTGCCTGGCCCCGGGAATTGAATCTCAAATGGGTCATGCCGATGGACTTTGAGTGGATGGTGCGACCGGCGGCCCGGGTCTGAAAATCCATGGTCCAGCGCACGAAAACATCGCCGCCATCCTGGATCACCTGATCAATCTCGACATGGCTGTGTTTAAGTAAAGCCCCGGTTCCGACCAGGTAGGTTATCAGGTCGTCGCGGCGGTGAAAAGTGTGGATCGTGTCGTTAAAGAACAGCATATCGGCGTAAAGATCGGTCAGTCGCTGTTCAAGGTCCGCGGCAGTGAGGTCCTCAAAAGCGCGGGTGAAACGGGCGATACCCAGGTTGACATGAGTCCGGTCGCCTTCAAGCGCTTCCAGGGACTGGTGATAGAGACTGGCATTCAACTCGGCGCTCATGTCGCCTCCGCGCGCAATGCAGCCCACGATAATGGCGGCGGCGGTTGTTGCGAGGATGACAATGGCGGCTTGCTTTCGAAATCTCATGGCTGCCATTGTCCGGCCCCGGCAGTCAATCGTTGGTGAAGGGCGGCACCCCCGCACCGAGTCCTCCTGTCGAACTGATCTGAATAACAATCGCCACCCGGGGGTCTATAATGGGCGATTAGAAGAATACCTTTCAAGGTGTGCGATGTCCGACGATGACAAGGATCCATTCGAAACATTCTCCTCCCACACCCTGAAGCGGGCCGAAGAGATGTGCGCCGGACTCAGTTCGGGGCTGTCACTGGACCGGCGGGGGCGATCCACCTTCTACCAGGGAGCGATCACCGACCTGGACGACACTCGCCGGCGCACCATCCCGGTGACCGTTGTCGAAACCGACGTCCGGCCCTGGTTGACGTTGATCTCGGACTTGGCCGTGAGCTCCTGCAAAAACGCTTTGCTGGTCTATCGCACGCCGCCGTCGAAGGATATGAAATACGTCGGTCGTCACAAAGCGGCCGAGCCGGGCAAGCGCGGCGACGATGACCGCAGCCGCTTCGTCACCCGATTCGAAATCCTGCGCGACGCCAGCAAGGGTTAAAGCCGTGGTGAGCTTTTCTTTTTGCCTTTCGAGGCAGCGGGCTTTGAAAGATCAGTGGCTTTGCTTGTTGCTCTCAAATCGCTTGAAGACAGTCAGGACGATCAATAGCAACCACAGGGTACACAGCAGGTCGATGGCGGTTGCCCCGTAGTAAATCCCGGACACGCCGATCAGGCGCGGCAGAAGCAGCATGACCGGCACGTAAAGCAGCAATTGGCGTGACACCGAAACCATGGTTGCCTTGCCCGGCTGCTCGATCGCCGGCAGTAGCGCCAGGGTGGTGAACACCAGCGGCAGAACGGGCAGCACCAACAGCAGTACCCGAAAATGATGCAGATCGCCGGCCAGAAACTGCATGTCGGGCAGCATCAGGGCCAGGGTCTGTTCGGGAAACCCGGTCATCAAGGCCCAGATGGGAACCATGATCAGCGCGCCTGCGCTGACAAAGGTCCAGTAGCTCCGGCGAACCCGCTGCCACTGGCCGGCGCCGTAATTGATGCCGGCGACCGGCTGGAAGGCGCGCATCAGGCCGAAAAGCGGCGTCAGCATGAAGATCAGTACCCGCCACGATGCCCCAAAAAAAGCGATATCCGCTTCGTCGCCGATCCGTGCCAGCATGTTGAACACAACGATTGCCTGGACCAGGCCCATGGAACTCATGATCATGGCTGGCGTGCCCAGTTTGATGATTCGCTTGCGCAACACGCTATGCAGGCCAAAGTATCGCGGATCGACCGGGTAGCTGGCGCGCCCGAGCGCGAAGCGCCGCCAGACCAGCCAGCCACCAATCACGCCACCGATGTTTGTCGCCCAGGCTGCACCGGCCACACCCCAGTCAAACAAGCCGATGAAGATCGGGGTGAGGATGATGTTGGCGACCAGCCCGATGGCCATGTAGCCGGCCGCGAGCTTCATCTTGCCTTCGCCACGAAGCAGCATGTTCAAGGTCATGCCGCCGATGGCGCCAATGCCCCCCAGGGCAGACGCACGCAGGTAGCTGGCAGCGATGGGGACCAGCTCATCGCGCGCACCCATGCCGCGAACCAGGGTCTCGGCGAAAACGCCGCCAGCCACCGCGTAGAACAGTGACAGCACGGCGGCGATGGCCAGCGCTGTGCCGGGCAGACGGCGCATCAGTTCACGATCGCCACGGCCGATGGCGATCGACAGGGCGACCCCGCCGCCGATCCCTGCCAGGGAACCGAGGCCCAGGGTCAGTTGGGTGAGGGGGTAGGCAAGAACAGTGCCGGCCAGTGCCTGGGCGCCA
>JBGTEC010000207.1:0-5619 GCA_041747995.1 Wenzhouxiangella sp. | reverse complement strand
GAGCTTGTTGATGAAGGTGAAGATCGGCGTATCACGCAGGCGGCAGACCTCCATCAGCTTGATCGTGCGCTCCTCCACACCCTTGGCGCAGTCGATCACCATCAAGGCCGAGTCGACCGCGGTCAGCACCCGGTAGGTGTCCTCGGAAAAGTCGGCGTGTCCGGGGGTGTCGAGCAGGTTGACGATGCGCTCCTTGTACGGAAACTGCATCACCGACGAGGTAATGGAAATCCCACGCTCCTTTTCCATCTCCATCCAGTCGGAGGTGGCATGGCGCGACGCCTTGCGCGACTTGACCGAGCCGGCCAGCTGAATCGCCCCGCCGAAGAGCAGAAACTTCTCGGTCAGCGTGGTCTTGCCAGCATCGGGATGAGAGATGATGGCGAAGGTGCGGCGGCGTACGATTTCGTCGATCAAGCGGGACATGGCGTTGGATCAGGGCAAACCGCACATTTTAGGGCATTCGCCATGCCAGTGTGCCGATAAGGATGGGAGGTTTGCGGCAGGAAGTGCACCGAGGACGGTTCTGCTAAACTAGTTAGTCGTTAGTGGCTTGCCCAACGTGGCCAGTCGATGAACCCACGGAGAACAATATGAAACGCTTCGCCCTCCTCATGGCCGTCCTGTTGCCAGCTTCGGCCGCCCTGTCGCTTACGCCCCCGCCGCCCCAGCCACACAACCAACTATTTCCCATGCTTTATGAGGCGATGGGCGGAGAGCACTGGCATCGCAGCGATGGCTGGTTCGATCCGGACGTTCACTGGTGCGACTGGTATGGCGTGACCTGCGGCGACGAATTCTGGCCCGGTCTGTTCCTGGCGAGCAGGCCTGGATGACCGGTATCGGCGAACTGAGCTTTTCCGGTATCGACTTCCCCGTGCCCAGTGCTGCGCGCCTGGTGGTCGAATCACTATTGATGCCGGTGGGTGCCACCTACGGGCCCGACTTCGACCCGGCCGACGTGGATCGTCTCGACTGGGGCCGCCTGGAAATCGAGTTCTTGCAAGACGGCAGCGCTCACGTGCACTGGGATAGCCATTTCGATGAATTCGGCTCCGGCGACTACCCACTTGAGCGCCTGACCCGGCCTATGCTGGCGAGTGCGATGACTGACCGGCAAGTTGAGACACTTTGCTCGATATAAAAGAATGATAAAACGGAGTATGACATGCGAATCAAACTGATCAGCCCGCTGCTGCTGGCGAGCGCAATGGCGCTGTCGAGTGCATCGGCCCATGCGGTCGATGCCGAAACGGTGGGCCGGCTGAGTGACTTTTTCCAGGTCATGAATGGCGAGGAATGGCATCGAAACGATGATTGGCTGAGCCCGGGCGTCCAGCCCTGTGGCTGGTACGGCATTGAATGTTTCGACAACGCCCAGGGCGAACCGGAAATCAGGAACATCCGGCTGTCGGACAACAACCTGCGCGGCTCACTGGCCAACTCGGGCATCCTGGAGCTGTCGCTGAACATTCTGGACCTGAGCCACAACCGGATTCATGGCAGCCTGCCGCAGCTGCCCGACGTGAGCCGACTGAATCTTTCCAACAATCGCCTGGGTGGCTCATTGCCGGCAGCCACCGGCGCGGCGTCTGGCGCCGTTCCGGCGATCGATCTTTCGCGCAACAGCTTCGAGGGTGAAGTGCCGGCAAGCTGGTCAGAGCTGGGCCTGAGGCGGCTGAATTTGGCCGATAACCGTTTGAGTGGCTTGCCTGAAGCCGCTTTTCTGGCCCTGGATCAAACAAACAGTAGCTGGCAGCTATTCCTGGAAGACAATGATTTTGCCGGCGAACTGCCCGAATGGCTGAGCGGCCTGACTCTGGCCGGCGAGCATAGCCTGAACCTGTGCTGGAACGCCTTCACTATCAGTGATGATGACGTGCTTGAGTGGGTTCAGGCGCGCCATGTCGGCGGTGCCGACCTGAGCTGCCTGGAACTGGACCGCCTTCAACCGAGCGCGGAATTGAGTGGCAGCTGGTACAACCCGGAGCGCGATGGTGAAGGCTTCTCGCTGATGCTGCTCGACAACGATTCGGCCCTGCTGTACTGGTTTTCTCATATCCGCGAAGGACGTCAGAAATGGCTGTTCCAGGTGGCGCCGATCGAAAACGAGTCACTGATCTTCGATGGCATGTATCGAACCGAGGGAGTTTTCGGCCAGGGCTTTGGCGAAATGGGCCGCTTCTGGACTTTGGGCAGCCGGCTTCGCCTGGACTGGCTGAGCTCCGGCGTACTTCACGGAGAATATGGCATCCAGCACAGTCGAGAAGATCTACCCCTGGTAACCGACGGCCCGATCATTGGACCCACGCCGCCGCCAAAATGGATCATTCGCCAGGATCACATGAACCTGACCCGCCTGGCCGGCAGCCGTTGCGACAACACTCACCCCATGCAGTGGGCCTCCGGTGCCTGGTACAACGAAGAACGCGGCGGCGAAGGCTTTCTGGTCGAAGTCGTTGAAGACGGACGCGGCCTGGTTTACTGGTTCACCCATACCCCGGCCGATGCCTTCAACGCCGACGAACAGGCCTGGATGATTGGTGTTGGTGAATTCCAGGGCCAGCAGCTGGTGATCGAGAACCTCGTCCAGCCGCGCGACCTGGACAATGGCATGCCCGAAGACACTGCCGGCATCACAGCCTTGCAGTGGGGCGAAATCATCATTGACTTCCATGACTCGCTCACGGCCTCGCTGCAGTACATCAGCGAGGAACAGGCATACGGCAGCGGTCAGTACCCGCTAAGCCGACTGGCCCGGGCAAGGCTGGCTGACTGCCCCGTGGACTGAGGTCTCCATCCGAACTGACCAGGGCAGGGTTGACGGTCTAGAATAAGGGAGACTTACGTTGGAGTATTGGTCATGGGTAGAGCCTTGTTCTCAGTTCTGTTGAAGGTCATGCTGGTGGCCGGCATTGCATTGCCGGCGGTGGCACAGGTTTCGGATTTTGATCGCGAGATCCTGGTCAACTTCTATCTTGCCGCTGGCGGCGACGATTGGGTTCGCAACGACGGTTGGCTGGACGACGATGTCGACGTCTGCGACTGGTATGGCATCGACTGTCAGTTCCGCAATGAAGTGGATCGCGATGTGCTGCGCCGACTTGAACTGCCCGCCAACAACCTCACCGGAACGCTGGATGCGCGCATCTTCGAGATCGTGCATTCGCTGCTGGATCTCAGCGACAATGATCTTGGTGGTGGGCTCGACATGTTGCCTCGATCACCGGGCCGGGTTGATTTGTCCAACAACAAATTGTCAGGCGTGTTGCCAATGGCGCTGGCGCAGCAGGCCGGTGAGGTGAGCGGTTCCTCTCTGCCAAACAGCATCTGGTACCTGGATCTGTCAGGCAATGACTTTGAAGGCGAAGTGCCGGCCAACTGGACCGGCACCATCTGGCTCAGCCTGGCCAACAACCAGCTCGAAGGTTTGCCGTTGTCGCTGTTCGAGCAGGAGATGCATCCTGCCTCCGCGCGTTTTCTGGATCTTTCCGACAATCGTTTGTCCGGCAGCCTGCCAGACTGGATCATGGAGCGCCGTTTCATGGGCCACGACGGCCCGTCACGCTGGGGCGGGGGCCTGAATCTGTGCTGGAACGACTTCGAGATCGACAACCCGGAGCTGATCGAGTGGATCGGCGAGCATCACGTCGGCGGCGCCGGTTTCGAACGATGCCTCTCAACCGAACGATTACAGACCGGCCCGGAACTGTCCGGCAGTTGGTTCGATCCGGCCCGTGACGGGGAAGGCATTTCATTTCAACTGCTCGAGGGCGGCGGATCACTGCTGTACTGGTTCACCTTTGACGATGAAGGCGGGCAACGCTGGCTGTTCGAGGTGGGCAACGTCCTGGAGCAAGCCCTGGACTGGAAGCCGCTACTTCAAACGCGCGGACACTTCGACCAGGGACTGGCGCCGGACGATGAAGGCCCGGCACTGGAATTTCGCGGCAGCTTCCGGCTGGACCGCACCGGCGAGCAGTCCCTGCAGGCGGAGCGGGTTTATATCGATCCGACCCAGCACCCCTGTCTGGCCATCTATCCACCACCGCTGAGCTGCTTTGGCAGCAGTATTTCCGATCGCCTGGATTATCAGCGCCTGACCGAGCTGGCCGGGACCACCTGCGACAACCGCAGCGACGCGCAGCAGTACGCCGGCGCCTGGTTCAACCCGGAACGGGATGGCGAGGGGTTTATTATCGAGGTGCTGCCGGATGATCGTGCTGTGGTCTACTGGTTTACCTATCAGCCCGACGGCTCCGGCCAGCAGGCATGGATGATCGGCGTGGGTCAGATGCTGTTGGCGCCCATCTTCGATCCGCCCCCTCCGGGTGGCCAATACCAGTTCACGGTGACCTTCGATCCCCTCTACCAACCGCAGGGCGCCACGTTTGGTCCCGAATTTGATCCAACCGACGTGGAAAGGGTGGAGTGGGGTGAGTTGACGATCTGGTTTTTCGACGCAAATACTGCCGACATCGAATGGACCAGCAACGAACCGGCTTACGGCTCAGGCAGCTACCCGATCGAGCGTCTGGCCCAACCGATGCTGGCGGACTGCCAGGACACCTCCGTGCCACGCGCCATCGATGCGACCGTGGAAGACAGCGCGTCGCCAACGACTTACAAGGGGTTGCCGTTGGCATTGACGGACAATGCTGCGCCGGAAGTCACGGCCAGTGATGGTCTTGTCGTAATGGTCTGTATCGGCATGAGCAATGCCCACCAGGAGTGCCGGCGACTGATTCGCGGCATGGCCGAAGTCTGGACCGAGCAGGTCGATTCCAGCGTGCGGCTGGTCAACTGCGCCCTGGGGGGTCATGCCATCGAACGCTGGAATGACCCGGACTTTGATGATGTGCTTTGGGACGACTGTGCCGACAAGGTGGCAGCCGCCGGATTGAGTCGGGACCAGATTCGGGTGGTCCTGCACAAGGCTGCAAATCAGTTCACCACATCGCCGGACGGCAGCCCCCTGCCGTTCTATCCTGACCCGGACAGCGACTTCTATAATTTTTACCAGAACCTGGATATCTTCGCCGGTCGGGTCACCGCGTTTTTTCCCGGCCTGCAGGCTGTTTTCACCACATCACGCAGCTATGGCGGCTTTGCCGAGCGAGAGGCCCGGGGTGAACCCTTGAGCTACGAGCAAGGGCACGCCCTGAACCAGTGGCTCCATGACAACCCGTCGGTCGATAGCGTCTGGTTCGGCTGGGGCCCTTACATCTGGGCGCCGGATTGCACGACCGGGGCGACCAACGGCGCGGGCATCTGCTACGAGCGCGCGGACTTCCAGGCCGATGGCATTCACCCCTCGCCAGCCGGTGAAATCAAGGTTGCCACCCAGTGGCACGGCAAGCTACGCCTGCAGCCCTGGTATGCCCGATAACGCACACCGAGGATTGATTACGGCGCTTCGATACGCAGGCCGCGGCTGGGTGTAATGGCCTGACCGTCAGCGTCTTCAAACTCGAACGGTACCGAGACCAGGCTCATATCGCGGTTGACCTGGATGACGAAGTGCAAATGAGGGCCGGTGGTAAAACCGGTGTTGCCTGACTTGCCAATCAACTGGCCACGCTGGATGCGCTGGCCGGCGCGAACCCGAACCCCTTCGTA
>JBGTEC010000206.1:0-6319 GCA_041747995.1 Wenzhouxiangella sp. | reverse complement strand
GGCCGCCAGCGTGATGCGTGGTTTCGCCAGCCGGGTGAATATCGACCGGGAAGGGCTGACCGACATCGTCGGCACCGGCGGCGATGGCGCCTCTTTATTCAACGTGTCCACGGCCTCGGCTTTCGTCGCCGCCGCGGCCGGGGTGCGGATCGCCAAGCACGGCAACCGCTCGGTTTCCAGCAAGTCCGGTGCTGCCGATGTGCTCGAAGCCGCCGGTTGCCGGCTGGACCTGAACGCCGACCAGGTGGCTGGCCTGATCGACGAGCTGGGCGTGGGCTTTCTGTTCGCCCCGCAGCACCATGGGGCCATGAAACACGCCATCGGCCCGCGCAAATCGCTGGGCTTGCGAACCCTGTTCAATCTGCTCGGGCCGCTGACCAACCCGGCGCTTGCGCCCAACCAGGTGCTCGGCGTCTTTGCGGCCGATTTGGTCCGGCCGATGGCCGAAGTGATGCAGGCGCTGGGCAGTCGGCATGTGCTGGTTGTTCACAGTCGCGATGGCCTGGATGAAATTTCGCCAGCGGCGCCGACCCTGGTGGCCGAATTGAAAGACGATGCTATTCATGAGTTCGAACTGGACCCGGCTGACCATGACGTGCGTGCAGACAATCTGGAACCATTGATCGTCGCTGACGCGGCAGCCAGCCTGGTGTTGATTGAAAACGCGCTGGACGGCCAGCCCGGCCCTGCCGCCGACATCATTGCCCTCAACGCTGGCGCGGCCATTTACGTATCCGGGCAGGTGCCCGATCTGGCAGCCGGCATTGTCATGGCGCGCAGCGTTCTGGCCAGCGGCGCCGGCCTGCAACGGCTGCAGACTTATGCTGCGCGGAGCCGGGCGCTGTGAGCGCCGATATCCTTAAAAAGATCCTGGCGGTCAAGACCCAGGAGGTTGCGGCGGGCAAAGCAGAGCGCAGCCAGGCCGAGCTCCAGGCGCGTGTGGACGATCAGCCGGCCTGTCGAGATTTTGCCGGCCGTCTGCGGCAGCGGGCGAAAGCCAGCGCCGATGCGGTCATCGCCGAAATCAAGCGCGCCTCGCCCTCGGCCGGCGTCATCCGCGCCGATTTCGACCCGGCCGACATCGCTCGCTCCTACCAGCGGGGCGGAGCGACCTGCCTGTCGGTATTGACCGACCAATCCTTCTTTCAGGGCCATTCCGACTACCTGGTGCAGGCCCGGGCTGCCTGCGATCTACCGGTCCTGCGCAAGGATTTCATCATTGATGCCTGGCAAGTCTGGGAAACCCGCGCACTCGGCGCTGATGCGCTGCTGCTGATCGTCGCCGCCCTCGACGATGCCCGCCTTGCCGATCTGGCTGCCCTTGGCAATGAACTGGGCCTGGCCGTGCTGGTTGAGATTCACGACGAAGCCGAACTGACCCGCGCCCTGGCCGTGCCCGGAGAACTCATCGGCATCAACAACCGCGACCTGCACCGTTTTGAGACCAGCCTGGATACCAGCCTCGAACTGGCGCCCCGCGTACCGGCCGACCGCCTGGTCATCTCAGAAAGCGGCATCCACACCCCAGCCGACATCACCCGGCTCCGCGCCGGCAACATCGGCGCCTTCCTGATCGGCGAATCCTTCATGCGCCAGCCCGACCCCGGCCAGGCCCTGGACGCGCTGTTCGCGTAGGGAAGGAGCGCGACAGAGGGAAGAGGGGAAGACGGGAAACGGGAGAGGGAAGAGCAATGAAGCACGGTGCAACTGGGCGATCATAGGGCGATTCGCTGCTCGTAATACCAATGCCGAAAAAGCGAAAAGCTTTCACCACAGAGGTCACAGAGTTCACAGAGAAGTAATCCTGTTTTTTCTTTCTCTGTGTTCTCTGTGTTCTCTGTGTTCTCTGTGGTTCAGTCTTTTGTTCCTCCTTTGATCAATCGCGGGCCGGTGGGACGTCGGGGGCGAAGTCGAAGGAGTCGTAAAACAGGTGTTCTTCGGCCACGCCGGCTTCCAAAAACAGCGTGCGGGCAATGTGGACCATGGCGGGGGGGCCGCTCATGTAGACGTCGTAGCTGGCCAGGTTCGGATGGGCTCGCAGCACGGCTTCGTGGACATAGCCACGCTCGCCCATCCAGTTCTCATCCGGCTCGACCAGGACCGGCGTGAAGCGGAAGCGGTCGGACTTTTCCCACTCCGAAATCAGCTCGCGGGCGTACAGGTCCGATTCCCGGCGTACGCCCCAGTACAGCTCGATTGGGCGCTCGTCGCCGGATTCGATCAGCTCTTCGATCATTGATTTCAGCGGCGCGAATCCGGTGCCACCACCCATCATGATGATCGGTCGGGTCGAATCGCGGCGCACGAAGAAGGTGCCCAACGGCCCCTCGATCCTGAGGATTTCCTTAAGCTTCATATCGGAAAAAACATGACCGGTGAATCCGCCGCCATCGACATGCTTGATATGCAATTCCAGGAATTCGTCTTCCGAGGGGGCTGATGCAATCGAAAACGCTCGGCGCTTGCCGCCCGGCAGCAGGATGTCGATGTACTGGCCGGCCAGGAACTGCAGGCGCGCTGCGCGTGGCAGCTTCAGGCGCAGGCGCATGATTTCCGGGGTGAATGGCTTCAGCGATTCGACCCGGGCCGGCAGCATCCGGACCGGAATGTCGGCGACCTGCTCGATTTCATGGGCATCAATCAGGACATCGACGACCGGGACCGCCTGGCAGGTCAGGTTGAAACCGCCGGCCATCTCTTCCAGGCTCAGCGCCTCGGGCGGATTGTAGGGATAGGCGACGTGGCCAGCGACCAGCCGGCACTTGCAACTGGCGCAGGTACCATTGCGGCAGCTATAAGGTAGAACGATGCCATGGCGCAACGCGGCGGCGAGTACGGTTTCGCCGGGCCGGGCGTCGAATTCCCGACCGCTGTCGGCAATGCGGATCTTCCGATTCGTCTGACTTGGAGTCACTTCAGTTAGTCTTATAGAGTCTGGTCTGGGTTTTCAAATGAGGCCTAAGCGACCCGAATGCCAGCTATGCTAATCTGCGCGGCTTGTTGTAGACAGTGTAACCGCCACGATCCGTGAAAGGCTGGACCAAAATTCATACTGCCGACAACCCGACCGAGGTCGGTTTCGTGCGCGGCCTGCTGGAAGCCGAAGGCATTTCGACCCAAGTGCGAAGCATGGACTTGTGGGGGGTGGCCGTGGAAATCTACTTTGCCGAAGGGGCGCGTCCGTCGGTCTGGGTCAGGGATCATGACACTGAACGTGCCAGCCAGGTTTTGGCCGAATCCGATCGCCGTGGCACGGCGGCCCCCTGGGCGTGTCGGCGCAACAATGAGCCGCTTGAAGGCCAGTTCACAACCTGCTGGCGCTGCGGCCAGGAGCGGCACAGCGCATGAGCGAACAAAACATCAACCGGCGTTTCCCCCGTTTTCCCTGGCGTCTTGCCTGGCGGCTGCCGCTTTTCCTGCTGCATATCCTCATCGCTCTGCCACTGGCGCTGCTGACGTTTCTGCCCGGGCTTCGAAGCCTTTCGTTCGGCGGCATGCGGCTGCATCAGCATGCGGACCAGGGCTGGAATCGGATGTTGCTGCGCATTTTCGGCATCCGTCTAACGGTGACTGGCCACATTCCCGACGGCCCCTGCCTGATCGTGTCCAACCATATCAGTTGGATGGATATCAATCTGCTGCACGCACTGTGGCCGATGTGGCTGGTGGCCAAGGCCGAGATTCGTGACTGGCCCGTAATTGGCTGGATGGCGCTCCTGGCCGGCACGATTTTCATCAAGCGCGGCAGCGAGCCATCGCGCCATCGGGTAACGCGGCGCATGGCTGCGCTGTTGAAACGTGGCGAGCGGGTCGGCATCTTTCCCGAAGCTGGCATCAGTACCGAGGCCGGAGTCGGTCGGTTTCACGCCCGCCTGTTCGCGCCGGCAATTCGAGTGGATGTGCCGGTGGTGCCGGCCGCAATCCGTTATTATCGGAATGGGGATCTGCACGATGTCATGGTGTTCGCTCCAGGCGAAAACTTTTTCATGAACCTGCTGCGCTTGCTGGCCCAGCCACCAAGCGAAGGCCAGTTGATGATTGGCGCGCCGCTGCGTGGCAAGGTGGGGGAGCGCAGTACGCTCGCCCGTCGCTCGAACGAGGTGGTGAAGTCATTCTATGAATCCTGAAAAGCCATACACCGAAAAGCGCGCATTCGAGCCACGCGGCCTGCTGGGAAGCCCCCACGTACAATCCCTCCTGACTTCGGGCCCCTGGCGTCGCCGTCAGGTCCGCCGCCGGACGCTCGAGTACGTTCAACGCAGCCAGGCCGAAGTCATCGAAGCCAGCGACGGCACTCTCCTGCTCGGCTTCCGCAACAAATCACGGGTCGCTCAACCCGCTCGCCGCGATGCCCTGGTTATTTTGCTTCACGGCTGGGAAGGCAGCGTCGATTCCAACTATTTGTTGTCGGCGGCAGAAACCCTGGATGCGGTCGGGTTCGATACCTTCCGACTCAATTTTCGCGATCACGGCCAATCCCACCACCTCAACCGCGATCTGTTTCACTCGTGCCGCCTGGACGAGGTGCTGGACGCGGTCGGCCAATTGCGAACAGCCTATGACCGCGGGCCGGTGTTTCTGGTTGGTTTTTCCCTCGGCGGCAATTTCACCCTGCGGGTGGCGCGTCAGGCGCCCAATCACGGTTTCAGCATTGATCGGGCCATCGCCGTCAGCCCGGTCATCCGACCCCACCATGTGCTTGATGCGCTGGAGACGGGCTTGAGCCTGTATCACTTCTACTTCGTCAACAAGTGGCGACGTTCACTCAAGATCAAGCAGGCGCTGTACCCGGACCATTTCCGTCTCGAAGACTGGTTCCGGCTCAAGGACCTGCGCTCCCAGACTGATTGGCTGGTCGAGCATCAGACCGATTTCCCCAACCTCGACGCCTACCTTGAGGGCTACTCTGTGGCCGGCGACTATCTGGCCGGCCTGGAAACCCCGACAACCATCATCACCGCCGCCGATGACCCGATCATCCCGGTCGCCGATTTTTACGAACTGCCCAAATCGCCGGCACTGGAACTCGACGTACTGTCCCGCGGCGGCCATTGCGGTTTCATCGAAAACTGGCGCATGGACAGCTGGATCGAACAACGACTAATCCAGGAACTCTGGCCGCTAACGAGAAAGGCATAAAGGCGCAAAGGCGCAAAGGCGCAAAGGTAAAAGGAAAAAGCATTTCACCTTTCACCTTTCACCTTTCACCTTTATACCTTTATACCTTTATACCTTTATACCTTTCCCTCTAAACCCTATACGCTATCGCCTTCATCAGACCCGCCGTCAGCCCCATCAGTCCCTGCACTGGAGCGGGCAGGGTGCGGGCGCCGTGGTTGGCCGCCATGTCGGCGTGGCGGGCTTCGTCTTCCTTCATCCGCTGCACAATGGCGCGCGAGCGCTGGTCCTGCACGGGCAGGGTGTTGAGGTGGGATTCAAGGTGGGCTTCGACCTGGCGTTCGGTGGCTTCGACAAAACCCAGGCTCCAGGCGTCTCCGGCCAGTCCCGCAGCGGCGCCAATTGAAAAAGACCCCGCATACCACAGGGGATTGAGCAGGCTGGGGCGGCTGTCGAGCTGGTCCAGCCGTTCGGCGCACCAGGCCAGGTGCTCCTCTTCCTCGCGGGCGGCTTCGGCCATTTCCGTGCGCACCCGTTCGGAACGTGCCGTTGCCGCCTGGCCAGCATACAAGGCCTGGGCACAGACTTCGCCGGTGTGATTGATTCGCATCAGTCCGGCAGTATCGCGGCGTTCGGCCTCCGTCAATTCGGCATCATCGAGGCCGGTGGCGGGCGAGGGCGCCGTTCCGGTCGGAGCGGGTCCGAGAGCGACACGCAGCGCCTGGTCCGCATGACCCAGCCATTGATCGATGAATGTAAGATTACGCACGGTTGGAAACCTTTTAATCAAGTGCTGTTACTTCATTGTAGGTGTTTCCCCGCCTGATCTGAACATGCCATCGTTGGCCTCTGTATAATCCGCCGGAGAACAAAACCCCGGATCAACAACATGACTGCAAGACTGCTTTGCGGCCTGCTCGTGCTCGGGCTGGCGACGCCCGCCCTGGCCGATTTCAGCGGCAAGGGCGAGCTTGGTCTCGTTTTTGCCCGCGGCAACAGCGAAACGGAAACCGGCAACGCCCGCTTTGATCTCATTTACAAGCAGGAGCGTTGGACCAACGAAACCAACCTGAGCGCGGTTTATGCCCGCGATAGTGGCGAAACCAGCGCCAACCGCTTCGTGCTGGCCAATAAAACCGATTACAGCCTGGACGAAAAAAGCTACGTCCTGGGCGCGCTGCGCTATGATCGCGACCAGTTT
>JBGTEC010000205.1:0-10128 GCA_041747995.1 Wenzhouxiangella sp. | reverse complement strand
CCGACCATAGTTTGCGACGCCTGACCGGTTGGCGCCAGCAGCTTTCGATGACGATGCGCCTGTAGCTCAACCGGATAGAGCATCGGCCTTCTAAGCCGGCGGTTGCAGGTTCGAGTCCTGCCAGGCGCGCCATTCATGCTGATCGAGGCGTTACAATAGGTCGCCGAAATCACCATGAACCCGGTAGACATGACGATTTTTGACGGTGGGCGTAGCTCAGTTGGTAGAGCACTGGATTGTGACTCCAGAGGTCGCGGGTTCAAACCCCGTCGCTCACCCCATTTTCAAGCGGGCCGTTAGCTCAATGGTAGAGCAGCTGACTCTTAATCAGTAGGTTCGGGGTTCGAGTCCCTGACGGCCCACCATTTTTCGTAGTCGACGCTTTTGTAAGCGGGTGCCGACATTGATTTCCCGACACTGAAAAAAAGACAGAGCAATCATGCAGGTATCCGTGGAGAAGACTGGCGATCTGGAACGGCGCATGACCGTGCAGGTTCCAGCCGATGACATCGACAGCAAGGTTTCAGGGCGCTTGAATCAGCTGCGACGCGAAGTACGCCTGAAGGGTTTTCGTCCCGGCAAGGTGCCGCTGAACGTGATCCGCCAGCGCTACGGCAAGCAGGTGCGTGAAGAAATCCTGAACCAGGTGATGCAAAGCAGCCTGGAGACCGCGATTGGCGAGCAAGACATGCGCGTCGCCGGCGTTACTCGTCTGGCGCCCTCGCCGGAATTCGAAGGCGGCGGTTTTGAATTTGTCGCCGACCTGGAAGTGTTTCCCGAAATGCCGGAATTATTCGTGAGCGATCTGGAAATCGAGCGTCCAGAAGCAGAGGTCGCATCGTCCGACGTCGATGACATGATTGAGACCTTGCGTCAGCAGCGACGCGAGTGGAACGCCGCTGAGCGTCCAGCCGAAGCTGGTGACCGGGTTCGCATTGCCTATGTTGCCGATGTTGACGGCCAGCGAATTCCCGGAACGGGCAAGCATGAGCTCGTTCCGACGCTGGGGGCGCTGAAAGAATTCCCAGAGCTCGAACAGGCATTGGCCGGCGTCAGCGCGGGCGAGGAGAAGTCTCTCGAGCTGGCCTTCCCGGAGACCTATCGACACAAGGACCTGGCGGGCAAGACGGCGAAAGTCGAGCTTGAGGTCAAATCCGTCGAAAACGCCGAGTTGCCGGAAGTAAACGATGAATTCGCAGCCGCGTTCGGTGTCGAAGGCGGGGTCGAGCAGCTTCGTGCCGACGTTGAGCGCAATCTGAAGCGCGAACTGCGGGCGGCGACGATCAATCGCCTGAAGCAGGCCGTGACTGAACAGTTGTTGTCCCGCTTCGGTGACTTGCCGCTGCCGGCCAGCAGCGTCAAGCAGGAAGCGCGCCAGATGCAGGCCCAGATGCAGCAGCAATCGGGTCAGCAGGGCGGTAATCCTCCACCGCTGGAAGCCTTTGGCGAGGCCGCCGAACGACGCCTGCGCCTGGGGCTCCTTTTTGGCGAGTTCGCCCGTCAGAACAAGATCGCCATTGATCCTGACCGGGTTCAGTCCAAACTGGAAGAAGTTGCTGAAACCTATGAAAATCCTGCCGAGATCATCGAGATTTATCGCGCCGACGAGCGCCTGATGGAGCAGTTGGAAAACATGGCGCTGGAAGAGCAGGTCATCGATGCTATTCTTGACCAGGCCAAGGTCGTCCCGAAATCCATGAGTTTCAAGGAAGCGCTGGAGCAGGCATGAATGAAACAGCCCTCAATCTGGTCCCGATGGTCGTCGAGCAGTCTGCTCGTGGCGAGCGTGCCTACGACATCTATTCTCGATTGCTCAAGGAGCGCGTCATCTTTATCGTCGGCCCGATCGAGGACAACGCAGCCAACCTGATCGTCGCCCAATTGCTGTACCTGGAGTCGGAGAATCCGGACAAGGACATCAGCATCTACATCAATTCCCCTGGCGGGGTTGTGACGGCCGGCATGGCGATCTACGACACCATGCAGTTCATCAAGCCGGATGTGGCCACCATGTGTGTCGGGCAAGCCGCCAGCATGGGTGCTCTGCTGCTGGCAGCAGGCGCCAAGGGCAAGCGCTACGCTTTGACCCATTCTCGAATCATGATTCATCAGCCACTCGGCGGTTTCCAGGGCCAGGCCTCTGACATCGATATCCATGCGCGTGAAATTCTCAAAATGCGTGACACGCTCAATGGAATTCTCCAGAAGCACACCGGGAAGGATCTCGATACCATCGAAACCGATACCGATCGCGACAAATTCCTGTCGGCCGACGAGGCCCGTGATTATGGGCTGATCGACGAAGTTCTGGCCCACCGGGCGTCCACATCAGCGTGATTGAATTCGGGTAAACTGTATTCAGTGACCGGGAGCGATTAAACACCAATGAGTGACTCGACCAGCGACGGCAAGATTCTCTATTGCTCGTTCTGTGGCAAGAGCCAGCACGAGGTCCGCAAGCTGATTGCCGGGCCCAGCGTCTATATCTGTGATGAATGCGTTGAATTGTGCAACGACATCATTCGTGAGGAGCTTGAGGAATCCAGCCTGGCCGAGCGCGAGCAGCTTCCGACGCCACGCGAGATTCATTCGTTCCTCGATAATTACGTGATCGGCCAGCAGGATGCTAAAAAAGTACTGTCGGTCGCCGTTTACAATCACTACAAACGACTTGATTCGCACAAGCATCGTGACGATGTCGAGTTGTCCAAGTCGAATATTCTGTTGGTTGGACCGACGGGGTCAGGCAAGACACTGCTGGCCGAAACATTGGCCCGCATGTTGAATGTGCCATTCACCATCGCGGATGCCACCACGCTGACCGAGGCTGGTTACGTGGGCGAAGACGTCGAGAACATCATTCAGAAGCTTTTGCAGAAATGCGAATACGATGTGGAGAAGGCCCAGAGCGGCATTGTCTATATCGATGAAATCGACAAGATCTCGCGCAAGGCCGAAAACCCTTCGATCACCCGCGATGTGTCCGGTGAAGGTGTGCAGCAGGCCCTATTGAAGCTGATCGAGGGAACGATGGCCTCGGTGCCCCCCCAGGGTGGGCGGAAGCATCCGCAGCAGGAGTTCCTCCAGGTCGATACGCGCAATATCCTGTTTATCTGTGGCGGTGCGTTCGCCGGTCTCGACAAGGTGATCCAGGCCCGCTCGCAGAGCGCCGGAATTGGCTTTAAAGCCCAGGTGCGCAGTGCAGAATCATCTGACCTGTCGACTTTGCTGGCCGCGGTCGAGCCAGAGGATCTGATTCGTTTCGGATTGATTCCGGAATTTGTCGGTCGGATGCCCGTGGTCGCGACATTGCGTGAACTGGATGAGGATGCGCTTGTTCGCATTCTGATTGAACCGAAAAACGCCGTGGTCAAGCAGTTTCACAAGCTGTTTGAAATGGACCACTGTGAACTGGAAGTGCGTGAAGATGCGCTGCATGCCATTGCCCGCCGGGCCATGGCCAGAAAGACTGGCGCCCGTGGGTTGCGGACGATTCTGGAAAACGTTCTGCTGGAGAGCATGTATGACTTGCCTTCCATGGAGAACGTCAGCAAAATCGTCGTTGACGAGGCCGTGATCAACGGTGAGGCCGCCCCTTACATTATTTACGACGGTAAACCGCAACAGCGCGCCGGCGCCGAGTCCTGATCAAGACGAAAGTTCCAGCAGTCGCTTGATCCGGTGCGTCGCCTCTGGCGGCGTATCTGGCTTCTTTTCCCTTGCTTGAATCGAGTTGGCGCGGCGCCAATATACATTCCCGTCAAAACCCGTTAATTTGGGCCACAAGGCCTCAAACAGGATATTTAGCATTATGGACAGCAACGATCTGGCCGAAACCCAGAACCCGGCACGCCAGCCCACGCCGGTGTTGAGTCTGCGGGACGTGGTGGTTTTTCCGCATATGGTCATTCCACTGTTCGTCGGGCGGGAACGCTCGGTGCGCGCGTTGGAAGAGACCATGAATTTTGACAAGCAGATTCTGCTCATCACACAAAAGAATCCTGAGGTCGAGTCTCCGGACCCCGAGGATCTTTTCTCCTGCGGCACCATAGCGAGCATCCTGCAGATGCTGCGTCTGCCGGATGGCACGACCAAGGTGTTGGTCGAGGGTGTTGAGCGGGTCAGTATTGACTCGCTTGAGGAAACCGAGGGCTATTTGTCAGGAACCTGGCAGCGTCTGGAGTCATCGGGTAGCGATGATCCGCGCTCTCAGGAAGTCACGACACGCAGCCTTATGAGTCTGTTCGAGCAGTATGTCAAGCTCAGCCGCAAAATTCCGCCGGAGTTGCTGACCACCCTTGCTGGCATCGAAGATGCCAGCCGCCTGGCAGACACGATTGCTGCTCACCTCGGGATTCGCATCGAGGACAAGCAGCAGATTCTCGAGACCGCCTCCGTGATGGAGCGCATGGAACGGCTGATGGCCCTGATCGAAGGTGAGATCGATGTGCTCAAGCTGGAAAAGCGCATACGAGGCCGGGTCAAGACGCAGATGGAGAAGAGCCAGCGCGAGTACTATCTGAATGAGCAGATGAAGGCCATTCAGAAGGAACTGGGCGATCTCGACGAATCCGGCAACGATATGGGCGATCTCGAATCGCGCATCGCCAAGGCCGGTATGCCGAAAGAGGCGCTTGAAAAGGCCAAGAACGAGTTCAACAAGCTCAAGATGATGTCGCCCATGTCGGCCGAGGCAACTGTTGTCCGGAACTATCTGGACTGGATGTTGGCAGTGCCGTGGAAAAAGCGCAGCAAGATCCGTAACGATCTGAAAGTAGCCGAGTCCATTCTCGAGGCCGATCATTTCGGGCTGGAAAGAGTCAAGGAACGTATTCTCGAGTACCTGGCCGTTCAGCAGCGCGTGAAGAAACTCAAGGGGCCCATTCTGTGCCTGGTCGGCCCGCCCGGCGTGGGCAAGACCTCTCTTGGCAAATCCATCGCCCGGGCGACCGGACGCGAATTTGTGCGCATGAGCCTGGGTGGCGTTCGAGACGAAGCCGAAATACGCGGCCATCGGCGCACCTACATCGGCTCGATGCCCGGTCGAGTGCTGCAGAACATGAGCAAGGTGGGCACGCGCAATCCCCTGTTCATGCTTGATGAGCTGGACAAGATGACCACCGATTTCCGTGGCGATCCGTCGTCCGCCTTGCTGGAGGTTCTCGATCCGGAGCAAAACAACACTTTCGGTGATCACTACCTGGAAGTCGATTTCGATCTGTCCGAGGTCATGTTTCTGGCAACCGCCAATTCTCTCCATATCCCGCCGCCACTGCTTGACCGCATGGAGATCATCCGCATTCCAGGCTACACCGAGGATGAGAAGCTCAATATCGCCATGCGCTACCTGATGCAAAAGCAGATTGATCAGCATGGGTTGAAGGAAAAAGAGATCTCGATCAGCGAAACGGCCATCACCGATATCATCCGGTACTACACCCGTGAAGCCGGCGTGCGCAGCCTGGAGCGCGAGTTGGCCAAGATTTGCCGCAAGGTGGTCAAGGAATTGAGTCTCGACGACAAACTCGAGCGCCGCCAGGTGACAACCCGCAACCTGGACAAGTACCTCGGGGTCCGCCGGTTTCGGTTTGGCCGGGCCGAGGAGCAGAGTGAAATCGGGCAGGTCACCGGTCTCGCGTGGACCGAGGTCGGCGGAGAGCTGCTGCAGATCGAAGCTGCTGCGGTTCCGGGCAAGGGCAAGTTGACCCACACCGGGCAACTGGGCAGCGTGATGCAGGAGTCGGTTCAGGCGGCGCTGTCGGTGGTGCGCTCGCGCGCTGAAAACCTGGGCATTGCCCTGGATTTTCATCAGAACAAGGACATTCATATCCACGTACCCGAGGGGGCCACGCCTAAGGACGGACCCAGCGCCGGCATCGCCATGGTCACCGCGCTTGTATCGGTGCTGACCAGCGTTCCGGTGCGGGCCGATGTGGCCATGACCGGTGAAATCACGCTGCGCGGCCGCGTGCTGCCCATTGGCGGTTTGAAGGAGAAGCTGCTCGCAGCCCTCCGCGGGGGCATTAGCCTGGTGTTGATTCCCGAGGAAAACGAAAAGGACCTGGTCGAGATTCCTGAGCGAATCAAGAAGGATCTTGAAATTCGACCCGTCAAGTGGATTGACGAGGTTCTTGAGCTCGCCCTGGTGGAGATGCCGCACACGCCGGATGACGAAGACAAGGAGGCCGTTGAGGCCCAGAAGGAGCCTTCGGCGTCGGCTGTGCGGGCGCACTGATGGCTTGGAAAGGCGGGATTTGGCTATTTCCTGGCGTTTTTTACCTTTCTTTCACTATTAATGGCAAATGCAGTTGATGGGGCAGCCCCGCTGATATAACATCTTTGGCCAACAGTTGGCTGGCTGCTGCCATGGGGAAGAACTAGCAGCTCTGCGGGGGCTGGCCACTGCTACATCCCACCAAGAAACGAATCTGGAGCAAGACAGAATGAATAAAAGCGAACTGGTTGATAGAATTGCGGCTGGCGCAGGCCTGTCCAAGGCAGACGCCCAACGGGCGCTGGACGCCACCATCGAATCGATTTCCAAGGCTCTGAAGAAGGGTGACACGGTTTCTCTTATCGGGTTTGGTACGTTTTCCGTGAAGGAACGCGCTGCACGCACCGGCCGCAATCCGGCCACGGGTGAGACAATCAATATCAAGGCTTCGAAAACGCCTTCATTTAAGGCTGGTAAAGGCTTCAAAGACGCGATAAAATAAGCGGCTTAGCCCAGGGTGCTTAGCTCAGCTGGGAGAGCATCGCCCTTACAAGGCGAGGGTCGGAGGTTCGAGCCCTCCAGCACCCACCAAGTTTAGGAGTGGTAGTTCAGTTGGTTAGAATACCGGCCTGTCACGCCGGGGGTCGCGGGTTCGAGTCCCGTCCACTCCGCCATAACTCTGCAGGGCGCCCTTGAGGCGCCCTGCCTATATCAGACGAGCGCACTTTGACGCTTCAGGATTCTCAATAGCCCATGCTTCAGTCCATTCGAGATCGTGTTACCGGTGTTGTCGCCATTTTCGTACTGGGTCTGCTGGCCGTGCCGTTTCTGTTTTTCGGTGTGGAAAGCTACATCCGGGCGGTACCGCAAGATGCGGTAGCGGTTGTTGGTGATGACGAAATTTCCGTATCTGAGTTTCAGACCAGCTTTGGCCGATACCGAGCCAACCTGCGCCAGCAGCAGGGCGATGCTTACGACGAAATCGCGACCAATCAGCCGATCGTCCGCCGTGAACACCTGGAAGACCTGATCGATCAACTGTTGCTGCGCCAGCATGCCGAGGATCTTGGCCTTGCCGTCACTGAAGGCACACTCTCCCGGGTTATCCAGGAAATACCGAGCTTCCAGGTCGATGGCCGATTTGATCCAGAGCTCTATCGCCAGTTGCTGCGCGGTGCCGGACGCACGCCCCGGGGCTTTGAGCAGGAGCTGCGAGAGGATCTGATGGTCAACGCCATCCCCTCTTCGCTGGCGGCATCGACCATTGTGACCGAGTCGGAAATCGACCGGTTCATTGCCCTGCAGCAGGAACAGCGACAGGTGAGCTTCATTGAAGTGGCTTATGACGAGTTCGTCGAGCGAATTGAAGTCACCGATGCCGAGATCGAAACCCACTACCAGGATAACATCGACAGTTACATGACGCCGGAGCAGGTCCAGATTGCTTATGTTGAACTGGATGCACGCGAGCTCGGTGAGGGGCTGTCTCTGGACGACGATGAGCTTCGCCGCCGTTACGAAGCGGCGCGCCAGCGTTTCCTGACTCCAGAAGCTCGCCGAGCCTCCCATGTGCTGATAGAAATTGGTCCTGAGCGGAATGAACAGGACGCCCGAGCGCTGGCTACCGAGATCCGGCAGCGCCTGCTCGCCGGTGAAGAATTTGCTGAGTTGGCCGAACAGTATTCCGATGATCCCGATTCGCGCGAAGAGGCTGGCGATCTGGGGTGGATCGAGCCTGAGGACATGGTTCCGCCATTCGAGGACGCCCTCTACGAACTCGATGAGCCGGGCGATATTTCCGAGCCGGTCGAAACGCGTTTTGGTTATCACATCATCCGTCTGGAAGAGATCCGCCCGCCCCAGGGCATGAGCTTTGAAGAAGCTCGCGAGGAAATCCTGGCTGAGTATATCGAGCGCGAAACCGAATCAATGTATATCGATATTTCGGAGCGCCTGATTGACATTGTTTTCGAAGACGACACGACTCTGGAGCCGCTGACTCGAGAGCTTGGTCTGGAGATCCAGACCACCGAGCCTTTCGGGCGTTCGGGCGGTACCGGAATGGCGGCCAATCCCCGCGTGGTCGAATCGGCATTTTCCGACAGGGTGCTGCTCGATGGTGCGGTCTCCGACCCCATTGAGCTGGACCGCAATCACTTGGTCGTGTTGAAGGTTGAACAGCATTTCCCGGCTGAACCCAGACCTCTGGCAGAAGTAGCTGACAGCATTCGCGAGCATCTGGTACGTGAGCGTGCAGGTGCGCAGGCCCGAGATCGCGCTCGCGAATTGGCCGAAGCTGCCGGTCCGGCCGGTCAGGAACTCGAGAATGTGGCCGCCGAGGCCGAGTTGGAACTGCACGTGTTGGAACGGGTGGCACGCTTTGATTTCCAGCTTGGTGGTGATTTCGTCAGTGCGCTGTTCCGACTGCCTGCGCCGGGAGATGAGCCCAGTGTCCATGTTCTGCCCAAGGGGCGGGGTTTCACGATCGTCCGGCTTGAGGATGTGGTGCCGGGCAATCCGGCTGTTGCCTCCGACATGGAGCGCATGAGTGCGCGCCAGCAATTGCGCTTTGCGCAGATGGGCTACGAGGTGGACGGTCTGATCAAATACCTGCGCGAAAACACCCAGATCAGGGTCGTCGAAGAACGGTTGTAACAATCGCGTGATAAAAAAACCCCGGCATGACCGGGGTTTTCTTTGCCTAGGAAAAGAAGCAAATCAGATTCATCACTGAGGCACAGAGACACAGAGAAAATAAACTATAAAAACGAATAATTCATCATGCTTTTCTCAGTGACTCTGTGCCTCAGTGGTTAATGATTTTGCTTTTTCAATCCAGGCCCGCCATGCCGACGATGTTGTAGCCGCCATCGACGTAGGTGATTTCACCGGTGACGCCGGCGGCGAGGTCGGAGCACAGGAACGCGGCGACGTTTCCGACATCTGCGGTCGTCACGTTACGCCGGATCGGGGAGGTGGCTTCAACGTGGTCAAGCATGGAACGAAGCTTTGAAACTCCCGATGCAGCCAGCGTCTTGATCGGACCCGCTGAAATACCGTTGACGCGAATGCCGTCTGGGCCCAGACCGAAAGCGAGGTACCGCACCGAGGCCTCCAGGGAAGCCTTGGCCAGTCCCATGACGTTATAGCTCGGCATGGCCTTGACTGCGCCAAGGTAGCTCAAGGTCAAAAGCGCACCGTTGCGGCCACGCATCAAATCACGTCCTGCCTTGGCGAGCGCGGCAAAACTGTAACTGGAGATGTCATGGGCGATTCGAAAGCCCTCGCGGTCGATTGCGTCGACAAACTCACCTTCAAGCTGCTCACGCGGAGCGAAACCCACTGCATGGACGATGATGTCGAGGCCGTTCCAGGTTTTGCCGATCTGATCGAATACAGCGGCGATCTGGTCGTCATCGCCCACGTCAAGCGGCATCAGCAGCTTCGAGCCGGTCTGCTCGGCGATCTTCTCGACCCGTGACTTCAACTTGTCACTCTGATAGGTGAAGGCCAGTTCGGCTCCTTCGCGATGCATCGCTTCGGCAATGCCGCTGGCGATCGAACGCTCGCTGGCGATCCCGGTGATCAGCGCCCGCTTGCCCTGCAGAAAACCCATCTTGTTCGTCCTCGCTGGTGGAGCGGACCACTCCCGGGTCGCGCAATGGCATTAGTTTGCCCTGCGCGCCGGGCCGAGGCCACTCGCGTCGCTCAATCGCTTGTGCGGACAGGCCCGTCGATTGCGAGCACCGTGCCGGGAGTGAGTACGCTTTTCATGCCCAGTCCGTTGTGCTGGAGCAGGTCGGTGACGCGGATGCCGTAGCGCCTGGCGATGGTCCAGGCGTTGTCGCCACGCACGACCGTGTGGCGCCTCGCTGCGGGCGGCTCGAGATGCAGCGTCGCGTCACCGGCAGTGC
>JBGTEC010000204.1:0-3133 GCA_041747995.1 Wenzhouxiangella sp. | reverse complement strand
CATGTCGATGCCGATGATCTTGTCGAGGTTGAGCAGCGTGTGAAGTTCGTGATCGATCTCACGCCGGGTCAGATGCGGATGGCGGGCATGCAGGCAGTGCCAGTTCACCAGCAGCCGACCCTTGCCATCGCTGTCGATTGCGCCACCCTCCAGCTCAAACAGGTACTGGCGAAAGGTGAAGCCCTTGAACAGCTCCTGCCGCGCCAGCAGGGTGTTGACCCGGTTGTCGAGAGACGACGGATATTTGCCGCCCCAGCCGTTGAAATAGAAATCCAGCGCCAGCCGCTCGCCGGAATGCACCATCGTGATCGGCCCATAGTCCCGACACCAGGTGTCGTTGTAACGGACTTCGATCTGGCGCAGCCCTGGCCGGTCACCGAGTCGTTTGGTGACCTCGGTGTTGCCGGCCGGAACGAGCACAACGGCTTTCTGGCGGCGGGTTATGGCCCGGATCAGTTCAACATACTCATCCTGCACGGCCGCCAGATTGTCGGCCCAGTCGCTTTTGTCATGCGGCCACGCCAGCAGCGTTGCGCTCTGGCGCTCCCACTCGGCAGGCAGTCGATGTTCAGTATGTGGCATCGCTTCGACAATCCGTATTGGCCGTTCAGTTGGTGCTGTTGCGCCGGGCTTCGCGAACGACCGCGTTGTGGTTGAGTACGCTTTCGATCACGATGTCATGTTCGAAATAGACTGTGTAATCATCGTAAAACCAGCGCGCAATCGGCGGCTCGCCAACCGGAGCGACCCGCCTGTCGGGCGTGCCATAGCGGCTCTCGACCTGCGCCATGCTGATGCCGTTACCGGGCAGGTCGCGCTGCATCCGCTCGCGCACTTGCTCGATCAGCAGAATATCGGCCACGGCCGGTATCGTCAGGCCCATCAGTATTACCCCCAACATCAGCATCATTGCTGGCTGTTTCATCATGGTGATTTTTCCTTGAATGTTAGCTTTTCAAGCCATGGCTTCGGGGCGACCGACAGCCGGTTCCCACGACGAAAATCTTAGCATAACTGGCCTGTTACCAATAACAAACCCGATCCGCTGGCCTTGAAAGCAGGGTGTCGAAAGGGCATCTAATGAGCACACCCTCAGATGGAGTTGAAGCATGAGAACCGCCTTGGTCACTGGAGCGAACCGTGGGATCGGCCTTGAACTGGCAAGGCAACTTGGGCAACGGGGTTATCGGGTGATTGCCGCCTGCCGCCAGTCTTCACCGGAGCTCGATGAATTGGGTGTGCAGGTGGAGCCTGATGTGGACGTGGCTCGCCGCGACAGCCTTGAGCAACTGGCGCAGCGTTTGGGGGACACACATATCGACCTGCTGGTCAACAACGCCGGGCTGCTCCGGAGCTCCAGCATGGAAGGGATTGAAGACGAACTGGATGATTGGCGCGCCCAGTTTGAAATCAATGCGCTATCGCCGGTTCGCGTGACCAGTGCGTTGCGGAATCACCTGAGCGACGGCGGCCGGGTCGTCATCATCACCTCCCGCATGGGCTCGATCGCCGACAACACATCCGGCGGTCAATATGCCTATCGAATGTCCAAGGCCGCCGTCAATGCCGCTGGCGTCTCAATGGCCCATGAATTGAAGGATCGCAACATCGCCGTGGGGCTGCTTCACCCGGGCTATGTCCGCACCGGCATGACGGGAAACACCGGTCACGTCGACCCCGACGAGGCCGCTGCCGGCCTGATCGAGCGCATGGAGGAGCTTGATATGAACAACACCGGCTCGTTTCGCCATGCCAACGGCGAGTCACTTTCCTGGTAGAAGGTACATCCTTCAGTCATCGCGGCAGGCGGCATGTGGCGTCAGTAGCTGAAGTACGCCCAGGATCAGGCATTTCTAGCGACCCAATCGCGTTTGCTCAGACAGCAACCTCAGCCAGGCCGCGTGGCGGCTTGGGGGGATGCGGTTTTCCTCTGCCGCCTTGCGCACCGCGCAGCGGGGCTCGTGGTTATGGGTGCAGTTGCGAAAATGGCACTGTCCGGAAAATTCGGCGAATTCGGGGAAGCCCAGCTCCAGTTCCGTCAACGGCATGCTCCACAGTCCGTACTCCCATACGCCGGGGGTGTCGACCAGCCAGGCGCCCGAGGGCAAATGATGCAGAGTGGCCGAGGTCGTGGTGTGTCTGCCCTTGCCGGTCACCCGGGATAACTGACGGGTTTGCTGGTCCAGGTCCGGGATCAGGGCATTGAGCAATGAAGTCTTGCCGACCCCGGACTGACCGGCCAGCAGGCTGACGCCGGTTTGCAGCTCGCGGGCCAACTCGCCCAGTTCCGGCTCGGGCCGGCAACGACAGTAAACGATTCGGTAGCCGAGGCTCGCCAGGTCTTCAAGCTCATTGAAAGGGGGCTGGTCCGGTATCGGAATGTCAGTCTTGTTGACCACGATCACCGGCTCGATGCCGCGAATCAGCGCGGTGGCCAGGTAGCGATGGATCAGGTCCGGGCTGGGCGCCGGCTCCGGCGCGATCACGATCAGGGCACGGTCGAGATTGGCGGCGACGGGGCGGAATCGGCCGTGCGGATCTCCCCGGCCGAATTCGTTGCGCCGGGTTTCCAGCCCGACCAGCGAGCCTTTCTGATCCAGGTCGATCCGGTCTCCCGGCAAGGGGCGGGCCAGCCGACGCGGAAAATGGAAAGGTTGCAGCGCGCCGTCTTCCAGCAGCGCGACGCCCCGATTGGAGTAAGCTTCGATAACCAGTGCGCGGTCGGTCATTCCGGCAACCCGGGCTGGTATAGTCCGCAGCCTGTCTGCAATGAGCGCTGTGCGAGATGAACGAAACCAATCTGATCTGGATTGACCTGGAAATGACCGGGCTCGAGCCCGATAGCGATGAAATCATCGAAATCGCCACGATCGTGACCGACGAGCAACTCAATCTTATTGCCGAGGGTCCGGTTCTGGCGATTGCCACCAGCGAGGCACGACTGGCGATGATGGATGAGTGGAACACCCGTACCCACAGCGAATCGGGGCTGGTGGCGCGCTGCCTGGCCAGCAGTGTCGATTGCGGGGAAGCTGAACGCAGGACGCTGGAGTTCCTCAGCGCTCACGTGCCGGATGGGGCGTCGCCGATGTGCGGCAATTCGATCTGCCAGGATCGCCGCTTCATGGCGCGT
>JBGTEC010000203.1:0-3928 GCA_041747995.1 Wenzhouxiangella sp. | reverse complement strand
CGTAACCGGGCGCGCTGGGAAGCGCTGGCGACCCGACGCCAGGGCGATCTACTGGCCGGGACCACCATTGCCGAGCCACGCATCAGCATCAAGCCGCCGGGCGACCGTGACAACCTGCTCGATGACTACGCCAGCCTGGGCCTGAGCCTCGATCATCATCCACTGAAGATCCTGCGCCGCCAGTTGGGTCGCCGGGTTCGCACGGCGGCCGAGCTACGTGGGCTGGCCGATGGTATGGCCATCGAGGCTGCTGGTGTTGTCACCCACCGCCAGCGCCCGGGGACGGCCTCCGGCGTGGTCTTTCTGTCACTGGAAGACGAAACCGGCATCATCAACGTCATCGTCTGGCCGAAGCTGGTCAAACGCTATCGCCAGGCCGTGCTTGATGGCCATATCCTGCGCGTGGTCGGCAAACTGCAGAACGCCCACAATACCCAGCACCTGGTGGCCAGGAGCATTCACAGCGAAGACCACCGCCTGACACAACTGACTCACCACTCCCGCGATTTTTGCTGACAAAGAAGGCGAAAAGGTAAAAAGGTGAAAGGTAAAAGGTGGAAGAAGGAACGGGGGCGTTGACCGGATTGAGGGGGTTGGGTAGAGTGCTCGGGCCGGTTCGTCCGGTGCGTCATTACAATATAAAGGCCTGCCCATGACCCAGTCCGACGTCCGCCTCGACCCCTTGCCGCCACCACCGCCATTGTATCGTTGGGTGGTGCTGATCTTCATCAGCCTGGCGATGTTCGGCAACTACTACGTCTACGACTCGCTCGGCCCAGTCATCGACCTGCTCCGTGACCAGCTCGATTTCAGCTACAGCCAGGTCGGACAACTGGTCTCGATCTATAACATCGCCGCCCTGCTCGTGCTGCTGGCCGGCGGTGTCATGATCGACCGCTTCGGCACCAAGGTGGCCATCACCTTCTTTGGCGTGGTCTGCGTGATCGGCGCCGCGATGATCGCAGCCACCCCGCATTTCGAAATGATGCTGGCCGGTCGATTCGTACTCGGCCTGGGGGCCGAACCGATGATCGTGGCCGCGATCACCGCAATGGCCAAGTGGTTCAAGGGCAAGGAACTCAGCTTTGCCTTCGGCATCAACCTGTCGATTTCGCGCCTGGGCTCGGCATCGGCCGACTGGTCGACCTCGTTCGCCGCACCCCTTTACGTCAACTGGCAGGATCCGCTATGGCTGGCCACCGCCATCTGTGGCCTGGCCGTGACCGCCGCCATCCTGTACTGGATCATGGAGCAGCGCGCCGAGACCCGTTACTCGCTCGGCCCGGCCGAAGAAACCGAAAAGCTCAGCTTCAAGGAGCTCTACGCCTTCGGCCGCTCCTACTGGTACGTGGTTGCCCTGTGCGTGGTGTTCTACTCGACAATTTTCCCGTTTCGCACCTTCGCCATCGATTACTTCCAGCAGGCTCACGGCATGACCCGCGACGCCGCCGGCCTGCTTTCCAGCCTGCTGCCCATGGCGGCCATCATCGCCACGCCAATCTTCGGCCTGATGGTCGACAAGGTCGGCAAGCGCTCGATGTTCATGGTGGCAGGCTCGGTGGTGATGCTGCCCTTGTTCCTGGCTGTGACCTACCTGCCGCCGGGGCCGGAAGTGCCGCTGGTCATTCCCTTCATCGGCTCCGGCCAGGTGCCGCTGACCCTGCTGATCGTGATTACCTTGCTGGGCGGCGTGTTCTCGCTGATTCCGGCGGTGATGTGGCCGTCGGTGGCCTATATCGTCGACGAACGACGGCTGGGCTCGGCCTATGCCCTGATGACGCTGTGCCAGCAACTCGGCTGGGCCGTCGTGCCGATGGTCATCGGCTGGCTCAACGACCGCTTCAGCGCCTCACCGGAAAACCCGGATGGCTATGCCGCCGGCATGTGGTTCTACTCCGCCCTCGTCACCATCGGCCTGTTTTTCGCCTGGCTGCTGTACAAGGTCGAACGCGGCCCCCACGCTCACGGGCTGGAAACGATCACGGCGCATGCGGATAGTGCTCGGGGGGATCCGGAGCAGGAGGATCATGTTCAGACCAGGGTTTGAGGGCGCTGGTGCGCCCGTGGAAAAGGTGAAAGGTGAAAGGTGAAAGGCCTCGAAGCCATAGAGATCTGGGCACTGAGACGCGATGCTAATCAGGTAGGACTACGGTGCATCGCAATGGCCCTGACTGCACGGCAGGGACCTTGGTATTACCAGACTTCAAGACGCAGGTTTTCAACGCGTTTGAATTCGCGCTGGTTGCGGGTGACCAGCACGGCCTTGTGGGCCACGGCGATCGCCGCGATCAGCGCCTTGCAGCAGTGTCTGGCTCTTCCGCTCGACTGGGTGGAGGCCAGCGATGAGCTGATGCTGCAAGCGGCTGAGCTGAAGGCCGGTTTTTCAATTTCGGTGGTCGATGCCTGGATCGCTGCGGCTGCCATGCGCCTGGGGGCAATACTGATCCACAAGGACCCGGAGTTCAACGAATTGGCAATCGAGCAGGAATGGCTGCCGTTGAAGCCCAGGCAATAGGGGAAGCGGGAAGCTCAATTGGTTCCGCGGGACTGGGGTGGCTGACGGGTTTTCAGGCGGGCCTGGCCCAGGCGATAAATGAGCTGGGCGGATTCCAGCCACTGCAGGCGCTGCCGTGGTGACTTTTTGAGAAAGTCCTCATCCGACCAATTTTTGGCGTCAACAAAACTACCCCATCGCTCTTGATCTCCGTTGGTGAAATCAGTCATGAGTTAATTTGCTCAGGGTTTCAATGTCTCGCATATCCTGCTCGCGGCCAGCCTTCCTCTTCATGCTGATCAGGTGCGGCACGCTGGCAATCGAGACTTTGCAGTCTCCCAAATCAATCACGGCAGCATCTGCCAACAGCTCATCAAAGTCGACAGGATACTCGACAAAAAGATCCAGAGTCGGCAATTCGTTGGACGGATCCCACAACGAAAAAACTTGCATCCCTTTCTCACGAATCCATGCGCTTCTCTTATCGCTATCTGCAAAATCCCTGGCATCCACTGGCACCTTGGGTCGGTAACCAAGGCTGCTCAACGCCGTAATCACCTCAAGTGCGGGCTCGGCGCGCAGTTCCACAACGAGGTCGATATCGTGTGTCAGGCGGTTCACGCCGTGCAGGACGGCGGCCAACCCCCCGACCACCACGTAGTTGCCTTTTATAGCATTGAGCGCACGAAAGATTCGTTCATGCTGAAGCATGTTTTACATACTCCGCCGGTATTCGCCGCCGACTTCGTACAGGGCATGGGAGATCGATCCCAGCGAACACCGCTTGACCGCTTCCATCAATGCCTCGAAGGTATTTCCGCGACGGCGGGCGATGTCCTGGAGGTTTTTCAGTACGGCTTCGGCGTGGTCGATGTTGCGGGCGTTGAAGGCGCGTACGTTGCGGACCTGCTGCTGCTTTTCTTCTTCGGTGGAACGGGCCAGTTCGATCTCGCCGCCTTCCTGTTCGGTCTTTTCACTGGGCAGGAAAGTGTTGACGCCAATCAGGGGCAGCGAGCCGTCGTGTTTCTTGTGCTCGTAATAGAGTGACTCTTCCTGGATCTTGCCACGCTGGTACATGGTATCCATCGCGCCGAGCACGCCGCCGCGTTCGGAGATGCGCTCGAACTCGGAATAAACCGCTTCTTCGACCATGTCGGTCAACCGATCGACGATATGGCTGCCCTGCCACGGGTTTTCGCAGAAGTTCAGCCCCAGTTCCTTGTTGATGATCATCTGGATGGCCACGGCGCGACGTACCGATTCTTCGGTCGGGGTGGTGATGGCTTCGTCGTAGGCGTTGGTGTGCAGGCTGTTGCAGTTGTCGAAGATGGCGTAAAGGGCCTGCAATGTGGTGCGGATGTCATTGAACTGGATTTCCTGGGCGTGCAGTGAGCGGCCGGAGGTCTGGATGTGGTACTTCATCATCTGCGAGCG
>JBGTEC010000202.1:0-5934 GCA_041747995.1 Wenzhouxiangella sp. | reverse complement strand
GATTATTCAGTCGATTCTCAACTTCTTCATTCCCTCGGGCAGTGGCCAGGCGTTCGTGACCATGCCGCTGATGGCGCCCCTGGGTGATCTGGTCGGTGTCTCGCGCCAGGTGTCGGTGCTGGCCTACCAGCTTGGTGACGGCTTCACCAACATGGTGATTCCAACCAATGCCATCCTGATGGGCATTCTCGGCATGGCCGGCATTTCATATGTCAAATGGCTGCGTTTTGTCTGGCCGCTGATGCTCAAACTGTTTATTGCCGCGGCCCTGGTTCTGGTCGGCGCGGTCTGGCTGGGATTTGAATGACATGACCATGAACTCAAACAAGAACAAGGACGCTTCCAGAACAGTTCTGATAACGGGTGCCGGCGCCGGTCTGGGTGAAGCCATGGCCAGACGCTTTGCCGCTGCCGGCTGGTCAGTCATCGTTGCTGACCTGGATGCTGAGCGAGCCCGTCATGTCGCCGAAACCCTGACGCCCGGCAGTCGCCACGTCGCCATGGATGTCACGGATGAAGCAGCCTGGCAACAGCTCGCTGCGTTGGTCAGGGAGGACTACGGACATCTCGATGCGCTGATCAACAACGCCGGGGTTGCAACGGGCGGAACGCTGGAGCAAACCTCGCTCGAAGACTGGCGCTGGGTGATGGAGATCGATCTGATGGGGGTGGTCATCGGCTGCAAGACCTTTGCGCCAATGATGCGGGAGCAGGGTAGCGGACACATCATCAACGTGGCGTCCTTTGCCGGTTTTGCGGCTGCACCGGGAATCAATGCCTATGGAACGGCCAAGGCCGCTGTCATCGCCCTGTGCGAGATGCTGCGCGCTGAACTGGCTGATGCCGGGGTTAAGGTATCGGCACTGTGCCCGGCGTTCGTCATGACCCGACTGACCGAAACCATGCGCGCGCCGGATGCCAGCTACCAGAAGCGGGTCGAGCGCTGGATGACGAGGTCGGGCGTAAGCGCAGACGACGTGGCTGAGGTTGTCTACCGCGCCATACTTAAACCTCGCTTTCTTTTGTTGACGCATGCCAATACGCGCTGGCTCTGGCGACTCAAGCGCTGGTTTCCCGAACTGTATTTCCGCATCTTGATGCGCAGTGCCAGGAGGATGGAATCAAGACGCGCCAAATCATCCACAAAGGCCGGTTAGCGTTGCCGGCGGTGCCGATTTCGGCTTGAAGCGTGATGCTTTTACCGGGATACTGGGAAGTGCAGGCTCCAAGATGAGGGGAGGTGGCCAATGAACGACCGTTATTACCTGGAAAGTTCTCACGGGCAGTCGCAGCTTCCAAGACGTCTGGATATCACTGGTTTTCCTGCAACCGTGGGGCGTCATCCCGACTGCAGTCTGCAATTGAATGTGGATCGCGTTTCGCGACTCCATGCCCGGTTCGATGTGATCGCGGGAAAACTCTATATCGAAGACCTCGGCAGTACCAATGGGACCTTTGTCAATCATCAACAGATTGACACGCCCGTTCCAGTGGTGGCTGGCGACGTGGTCCACCTCGCCGACCATGAGTTCCGCCTGATGCGGGAGGAATCCAGGGACGAACAGCCCCGGCGGCCGGTTTCGTCTGCCGAGACGGTGATCGGTATGAGTGCGTTGCCGCGCCGGTTTCCATTACAGATGGCGGCCTTTTTCGACCTGCTTGAAAACGGCCGGGTCGCGGCATTTCATCAGTCAATCCACGCGCCAGACGGCTCGCTTTTTGGCTGGGAGTTGCTGGGCCGCAGCGCGCATCCGGAACTTGACCAGAACCCGATGGAACTGTTTCAGTTGGCGGCCGCGCTCAAGGCTGAGGTGCAATTGGGCCGACTGTTTCGACAAAGTGGGTTCGCGGCGGCCAGTCGGGCCGGTTTGGCCGGACCTGTGTTTTTCAACAATCATCCGGCCGAGTTTGAAGATTTCGATGAGCTCCTGTCCGAACTGAGGCGGCTGCGCGCTCAATATCCGAACCTCGACCTGGTTTTCGAAGTCCATGAGGCTGCGGTCACGGACCATGACACCATGGCCATCGTGCACAAGGAGCTCAGGCGCATGAATATTGCGCTTGCCTATGACGATTTTGGTGCTGGTCAGGCACGCCTGCTTGAGCTTGTCGAAGTACCGCCGGACTATCTCAAGTTCGATATTTCCCTGGTCCGGGGGATGGAGGATCGGCAGTCGGCCAAGTTCAAGTTGCTGTCGACGCTGAATGGACTGATCAGCGGCATGGGCATCAAGACACTGGCCGAAGGTATCGAGACCGAGCAGGCCGCATCAATGTGTCGCGAAATCGGCATCGATTACATGCAGGGGTTTTTCTATTCGCGGCCAAGCCCAGTGGAGATTGAGCTCGAAACCGAATGATTACCACCAGAGCGATACGGACATGGCGCCATAATCCTGGGCGCTGACCTGACCGACGAACTCGCGGCTGCGCCAGACATGCGTATAGGCCAGGCGCAATCGGTCGTGAGTGTAGATGAATCCCCCGAATAGTTCGCCGACCTGGCGATGTGCATCGACGCCATCGCGGCCACCAAAAGTATTGCCCTCAATGAATAGATCACGTCCGACCAGTCGCACTTCGCTGCCGAAATAGAAGTACCAGCTGCGCCCGGTGTCTGCTCGAAAGTGTCCGGCTCCGGAAGCAGCTGGTGTGATTCTCGGTGGGCCGTAGTCGTCGGGAAGATTGTGCCCGGCACGGATAAAGCTGCCACCACTCAAATGCGTGTAGGCGTTGCCAAGCGTGGCGCCGCCGAGCAAGCTCAAATCGATCCCGTATTGTTTGGGCTCAGCCCAGTCGATGATTCGTCTGAACCGGTCATAGCCAAGTTGCAGGGTCGGTTCGTTGCGCAGTTGCGTATGCCAGCCCACCGGCTGGTCGCTGCCGATGGCGCGGTGAGCCCATTTCTGAACCTGCTTTCCTCCGGCGGCGGGTCCGACGATGCCCAGGCCCACCCGGACCTGATCGGCGCCGCGGGGGTGCAGGGTGCCGGTAGCAAACTTGACGTGCAGCCAGGCCGCATAGGGTCGGTCGTCCGGCGGGAACTCCGGGTTGGTGATATCGGTGGGGGTGTAGATGTTATGGCCGATGGACAAGCTGTACGGCAGGACATCCGCCTGATCGAAGCCGGGAAAGCGCCGTGCAACCGACTCCAGCCAGCCTGGCGCTTCGCGCGCTTCGGCCAGGCGGGTGAGGCGAAGGCCGCTGCTGTAGAAGCGATCTTCCCCGGCGAAAATGTCATTCTCGTATTCGACAATCCAGAGTGATTTGTCATTCTCAGCCCGGGCAAATTCCGTGGTGCATACGATCAAGGCGGCCAGAAGCAGACCGGCCAACGCGGCAATGCGCATACGTTGTTATTCTCGGGTCAGGGAACGTTGGGATGATGACTGAGACCGAACAATCGTTCGGTCTCAGTAGACAGACTTCAGCCCCAGGGCTGGCTTGCGCGGCCCTGGAGCATATTTTTACCAGATATTAACGCGCTTTTCCGGAGGAAGATAGAGCGCGTGGTCTGAGTTGATGTCGAAGGCTTCATACCAGGCATCAATATTTCTGACCACGCCATTGACACGATAGCGCGCCGGACTGTGCGGGCCGGTGATCAGGCGGGCTCGCAGCGATTCCTCGGTTTCAATGGTGCGCCAGACCTGGCTCCAGGCCATGAAGAAACGCTGGTCACCGGTGGTGCCGTCGAGGACGGGTGCCTGGCCATCGTGATGGTCGGCCAGGTAGAGGTGGTAGGCATGGTGGGCAATGGACAGCCCGCCCAGGTCGCCGATATTCTCGCCAAGCGCGAGTTCGCCGTTGACGTTCATGCCCGGCAGGGGCTCGAATTCATTGTACTGGGCGACCAGTGTGGCTGTGCGCTGCTCGAACTGGGTGCGGGAATGGTCCGTCCACCAGTTGCGCAAGACGCCGTCGGCGTCCGAACGTGAACCCTGGTCATCGAAGCCGTGACCCATTTCATGGCCAATGACCCCGCCGATGGCGCCAAAGTTGACCGCCGGATCGGCATTCGGATCAAAAAAAGGCGGTTGCAGAATGGCGGCCGGAAAGACGATTTCATTTCTCGTTGAAGAATAATAGGCGTTGACCGTCTGCGGGGTCATGAACCACTCCCATTCCCGGACCGGCTCGTCGAGGCGGGCCAGTGAATCGTTCCAGGACCACTCGGCAAGTCGGTCAAGGTTGCCAACCAGATCGTCACTGGCGATGGTGACGTCGCTGTAGTCCCGCCACCGGTTCGGGTAGCCGATTTTGGGCAGGAAGGCGGCCAGCTTGGCTTGGGCCTCGACCCTCGTTTCATCATCCATCCAGTCCAGCGTTGCCAGTCGTTCGGCAAAGGCGCGTCGCAGATATTCGACGAGTTCTTCCATCTGCGCGCGGTGCGCGGGCGGGAAATGGCGTTCAACGTAGACCTTGCCAACCAACTCTCCCAGGCGTCCACTGATCAGGTTGATGGCGCGACGGTCGCGCGGGCGCTGCTCTTCAACGCCATTGAGCCGGTGCTGGAAGAATTCAAAGTGGGCCGAATCGTAGGCTTCGGGCAACAAGGTGGCGTGGTTGTTGATCCAGTGGAATGCGTGCCATGAGGCCCAGTGATCGACAGGTATTTCCGCGAACAGACGGGCATTGGCCGCGACTGCGGTATTGGCGGTCAGGACAAGCTCTTCGATGTCTGCCAGTTCCCGCTCAGCGAAAAAGTCCGACCATGGGAATCCGGGCGCCTGGCTGTCAAGCTCGGAGCGTTTGAGTAGGTGGTAATTGGCTTCACGATCACGCTGCTCGACACGGGTCCAATGATTGGCGGCCACCGCCGTTTCCAGGGCCATGATGTTGACTGCCCTCTCGGCGGCGCGGTCAACCCCGGCGCGCTCGAGCGTGGCAGTGATATAGGCCACGTAGGCATCGCGGTGTTCGGGGAACGGTGAGTCCTCACGATCATAGTAATCGCGGTTCGGCAGCCCCAACCCGCTTTGTCCCAGATGGACCAAATAGCGTTGCGGGTTGCCCGAGTCCTGGGTAATGAAAACGCCCATCAGGGACGAGGTGCCGCGACGCGCCATCCAATGGGCCACAGCCTCATGACTGTCCAGGGCCAGCAGCGCTGTCAATTCGGCCTGGATCGGGCTCAGCCCGAGGGCGTCAATCCGATCGGCGTCCATGAAACTTGAATACAGATCACCAATGCTGCGTTGGGCAAAGTCAGCCTCGGCGGCCGCCCCGCGGGCTTCCCCGATGATGGTGTTGACATGCTCTTCGGCTTCGAGCGCCAACTCGGCGAAGGATCCGAAGCGCGAAAAGCCCGACGGCATTTCAGCAGTGTTCAACCAGCCTTCGTTGACGAAAGTGAAAAAATCGTCGCCAGGGGATACTTCTTTGCTGATATTACTGGCCTCCACGCCCCATGCGCCCATACGCGCTGAGTCCGTTCGGGCCGAATCCGTTCCAGCCGAAACCGTTTCATCTGAATCGGTTCCATCCAGTGAGCAGCCCGTCACCAGCACGCTGACGAGAATCAGGGCCGCAGCCCGGTGATAAGATAAAGTCATTCAATTCGCTCCTTTTTAAGCGCTTGTATTTTGAATTCTTGGCGGATTTTATTACAAAGTGACCTTTGACCGCGCTAGCCGGGTTTTGGTTCGCCGCGCCAGCCGGAATCTGCCGCGCCGTTCGGTTTTGGCAAATTGCGCTGATCGTGGCGCCTGCCCCGTTCGTGGCGGCTGATTGGATGCTATGATTGGTCGCATGCCAGATTCGTGTTGCGTCTGAGTTCAGGAGCTTGCAGCCGACACTGCCTCGCCACGATCTGGATTTGGTTCAGCCGCTTCGGAATTTATGCAGGAACGTGATTGATGACCATCTCTTCAAAACCCAGGGGCGGGGATGGTTCGCTATGGCAGTCCGAACTGATCATCCACCCGTCGGACC
>JBGTEC010000201.1:0-3134 GCA_041747995.1 Wenzhouxiangella sp. | reverse complement strand
TGAGTTGGCGGCAGTGGTCGGTTCGACCTCCTCGAAGCTGCTGCTGGATGCGGCCCGCAAGCGCACCCCGGCGCCGCTGGAAACCGTTGCCGAACTCGTCGGCGAGGCGGCCGCCCAGGCCCGTTTCAGCCAGGAAGTCCTGTCCGGCGCGCTGGAGAACATGAGCCAGGGCGTCTGCGTGGTCGACAACCAGATGCGCCTGGTGGCCTGGAACAGTGCATACCTGGACTTGTTCCTTTATCCCCCGGACCTGATCCGGGTCGGGCGGCCAGTCGCCGACCTGCTGCATTTCAACGCCAGGCTGGGCCTGATGGGTACAGGCGACATTGAAGCCAAGATCGAACGCCGGCTCGCCCACAAAAAAGCCGGAACCCGGCACCTGGTGGAGCGTCCGTGGCCGGATGGCCGGATTATCGAGATTCGCGGCAACCCCATGCCGGGCGGTGGCTTTGTCGCCACATTCACCGACATCACCGCCTCTCGCCGGACCGCCGAAGAACTTCGCCAGATCAACGAAACCCTGGAGCAGCGTGTGGTCGCCCGGACGGCCGAACTGGAACTGGCCAAGACCGACGCCGAACGCGCCAGCGAAGCCAAGACCCGCTTCCTGGCCGCCGTCAGCCACGACCTGGTCCAGCCCCTGAATGCCGCTCAATTGCTGACCCATTCGCTGGCCGGTCAACTGGCAGACCGTCCGGAACGCGAGGCGCTGGCCCAGATTTCCGGTGCCCTGGCCGCCACCGAAAATCTGCTCGAGGGTTTGCTGGACATCTCGCGCCTGGATGCCGGCGGCCTGGAGCCCCGGATCAGTCGTTTCCCCTTGAGCGAGCTGTTCGATCAATTGCACGGCGAGTTTTTGTTGATGGCGAAGGAACGGGGCCTCAGGCTCGAATGCGTTCGCACATCAGCCTGGGTTGAAAGTGACCCGGGCCTGTTGCGCCGCATCCTGCAGAATTTTCTCTCCAACGCCGTGCGCTACACTCACCAGGGCCGAATTCTCATCGGCTGTCGCCGCCAGGGCAGCACCGTCCTGGCCGGCGTCTGGGACACCGGCCCCGGCATTCCGGCCGAATCACGCAAGATCATCTTCGAAGAATTCCGCCGCCTCGATACCGACAGCCATGCGCCCGGCCTGGGTCTGGGTTTGTCGATTGCCGAGCGCATGGCGCGCCTGCTGGGTCACCCCCTGACCCTGCGCAGCCAGCCGGGGCGGGGCACCTCGTTCGCCGTCAGCGTGCCACTGGTCGCGCCGGCCCATCGTCCACGTCCACAGGCCGCTACTCCAGCTTCAAGGGTCTCGGGGCATGTGCTGATCGTCGACAACGACCCGTCCATGCTGAAATCCCTGCAGACCCTGATCACCGGATGGGGTTTCACCGTCGCCATCGCCACCGACATCAACCAGGCCAGGGCGGCATGGGAAATCACCGAACCCGACCTCATGGTTCTCGATTACCACCTCGACCAGGGCCGCACCGGCCTCGAACTGTTCGATCAACTCCAGGCCGCCGGCCACCAGTGCCCCACCATCCTTATCAGCGCCGACCACGCCGCCGAAGTTCGCCAGGCCGCCCGCACCGCCGGCTGTCAATTCCTCCACAAACCCATCCGGCCGTTGGCATTGCGCTCGTTGTTGAATTGTAGCCGACCCCCAAGGAGATTATTGGTTTCTTGAGTGCAATCAGGATGGGTAGTGGATATGGCTGGACCACAGGCTTGAGGTGTTCTGTCACGCGATTTTGCTGGCCAATTTATGGCCTTCGTAGGAAGAACAGAGACCTGCTCCAATGCAGCGTGAATTCACCAAGATAGTGTCTGCAGCTATTCTCGCCGCGGCCGTTTTTCTAGGTTTTAGTTCTTGGTCTTTGTCTCATCAAGAGGAAGAGGGGCTCTGCCGAAAAAGAATTGTTCCAACTGGCGGACTTCGAACGCTTCATAATCAGAATTACTATGCTGAAGCACGCATTGCCTAGCGAAGATGAAAAGAAACGATGCGAACGGTTTCGCGAAGTGAAGAAGCCCGATCGGAATGCCGTAGCGCGTATTTTCGGAGCTGCACGGAGTGTTGACAACCGGAGCGTAGCTTCACCCTACGTGAGGATTGGCGACGCGAGTACAGGCCCCGCAAATGCTGCTTTACCGGGCAACTAAGCGATTCTGGCCCGGAATTTTATGCAACGCTGGGGTAAAGTATCCGGCTAACGAGGTTGTTCGTTCAATCGCTAACGAGAGGGCTAAGTGTGGCTGTCAGGATTAGATTTCCAGTCTTTGTTTTTGTCGACCACGGCTACAAAACCTGTCTGGGAGTGCGAGACCTATGCATTATCAGTTTTAAGGATTACACGAATGGACATTTTGAAAATTCGAAGTTCATAGATTCCGATGGTGTCTTGTGGGAAGTAACGAAGATCAATCAAAGCAAATCCTTGAACGTGGGGCTGCTGATGCACATATTCAGCTTCCGCAGAATGCTCGCAGTAGAAATAGAGAGCGCCGAAGCGACTCCATTAAGCTTGCAGGAGGTCGTGGAGATAGTGATCGAAGCCGCATGCTATGTTCCACATGGCGCAGAAGAGCAGTTTGATAAAGATGAAATGTACTACGTGCTATTTCGAAAGAAAACAGTCAAGGACATAATCAACTATTTTTCTGGACCTCTTCCCGATTTTCTGGATGAGTATCAGGTGGTGTAAATCTCAGTGCAGTGTTCTGAGATGGATTTTTGAGGGAGTGAAGCGAGGCATGGATAAGTTTACAGCAAAGAGAGTGCTTGAAGATAGTGTGGTTGCCTACGCTGGTATCGAGAGGATCTGCACGATCGGTTTTCTGTCCTCTGTCCTCCGACCTCTATCTTCCGACACGGACTCGTAATAATACCGGCGCATAATTGCGGCACGGGACGCACGGAAATCGCTGCACCGACCCTGGCAGCCATCAGTCACCCGAAACCACGCCCAACATAAACAACCTGGTAAAAACAAATGAAAATCACAATCATCGGCACCGGCTACGTTGGCCTTGTCACCGGCACCTGCTTCGCCCAGATGGGCAATGATGTGGTCTGTCTGGACATTGACGAGGACAAGGTCGCGATGCTGAACAACGGCAGCATTCCCATTCACGAGCCTGGGCTT
>JBGTEC010000200.1:0-2868 GCA_041747995.1 Wenzhouxiangella sp. | reverse complement strand
AATGCAGGCTTCCAGCGCGGGCGGGTTGAGGCTGAGGGTGAAGGTCGGATCACCGACGATACAGTTGTAGCAGGCCAGGGCAAAATCCTGGCTGGGGTCTCCAGGATCATATGGGTTGAGCGCATCGCCGGACAGGTCAGCCGCCATCACGGTGAGGTTGATCGCGCCGCCGTGTTGGGCCGGGTTCAGGAAAACGCCTTCGAGATTATTGCGGTCATCCGGGCTGCCGCCGGTGGCCGACCAGCCGTCTGCGCCAATGACGTTGCCAAAATAGGTCTGGCCGTCGGCTTCCACGACCAGGTCGAGATCATTGACCCAGGCCGGCGTGGTGCCGCCCATGCCATGGCCGGGCGCGTCGGTCCAGGCCAGCATGATGCGGATCGGCTGGCTGGGATCGACCGCGTTCAATCCAATGGTCCAGTCCTGGCCTGCGGCCGTGAACACGGTTTCCTGGTCAACCATGAGCACTTCCAGGCCGTGATTCATGACCAGGTCCAGATCCAGCCGCCCGTAGCCCTGGAAGCGGTCCGGCCGGTGGCCCATGATGCCGCCGTCGGCATTCTGGTTGCCGACCAGATCCTGGGCGGCGGCGATGAACACAGCTTTCATCAGCGCCGGCGACGGGTTGGTGCCGGTCAGGGCGATGTATTTTTCCGCCCAGACGGCCACGGCGCCGGATACCACCGGCGAGGCCATGGAGGTGCCGCAGGCAGTGCCATAGGCAGAGTCGGATGTGCAAATGGTGTCGTCGCCAGCGCAAATACTATCTGTATTGCAGCCCGGTGCAACGATGTGCGGCACTCGCCGGCCGTCGCAGGCATTTCCATGACCGGAATTCGTTGAAACCCTGAAAATATTTGTTACTTGTGTACCGTTAGTATTCTGCAGCGAAGTCGAGCCGACCGCGAACAAATTCTTCGCCTCGTCCGGTGAACCAAGCGAACTCGGAGCGCACTGACCATTGGAATCACCCCTGCCGTTCATGATCGACCACACCGCCAGCACCGGCTGGTGGCCGGGTGTGGCCGGGTCGGCATCGCGGGAAATGTAGTCGATCTGCATGGTCGGGATGTCGTAGCCCTGCGGTGTGCCGGTAGGGCCCCAGGAGTTGTTGGTCAGCAGAGCGCCGGACAGCGCCGATTCGCGATAGATCTTGAGCATGCCATCGGGAATCATCCCGCCTGGACCTGCACCGAGAAATGGCGGATAGCGCTGTTCAATGACATTGGCGCCCGGTGCAACTCCTTGGCCACGAAGGAATCCCGCAGCATTCAAGGTGCCAGACGCGCCTGTACCGGCAATGGCGCCTGCTACATGTGAGCCATGGTTGTTGGCTGAGTTTGTACAACTGGTCGGTGTGTCACCAGAAGGGACACAAGAGGCGATGCGACCGACAATGTCCTGATGGGTTGTGCGGATTCCGCCGTCGACGACACCTACATTGATAGTAGCGCCGTCGTAACCGGTGTCGTTCAGCCAGTCGCCATAGCCGCGGAAGACCACGCCCGAACCGTCATAGTTGCCGACCACGGACTGGTTGCTCATCTCGCCTCGTGGCCCGGTTTCGGGACGGATGTACTGGACCGTGTAAATGCCGGCCACTTCGGCCAGCGCGGTGTATTGGTTGCCCGGTGCGTCCATGTGGACAATATTGAAGTGTCGGTTCAACGGCGTGATGCTGTGGACCTGGGCGAAACGGCTGATCTCGGACGCCAGTTCGCGCTCATCGACATGAGCACTGGCCAAGGCCATGGTGGGGCGTGGCTGTGCGTCGAAGCCGCGCAGGTGGGGCTGGACTTTCCAGCCCGGCTGCAGGGCGCCGGCCCAGCGCACGCGGGTCAGGCCACGTGCGGCGTTGACTTGCGGCACGGTGCCCCAGACGTAGTAGCTGAATGGATGCACGGGCTGGACGATTTCCAAACCCGTGGCGCGCAATGCCCGCACCCAGCCCGGACGTACCGGGCCGTCAAACTGCACCAGGTGCCAGCCGGCATCGGAGGCGGTTCGCGGACTGTGCAGCGGCTCGACCAGATCTTTGGGGTCGAATGTTTCGCCACCGAGGGTCATCAGGAACGGGTTGTCGGAGACGCTGATCTGAACACCCTGGTCCTTCATTCTGGCGGCCTCAGCGGCTCTGACCTCACCCCACAGAAAGGTGCCGTAGTCTTCAAGGCTGGCGCTTCGGTCCATGGCCGCTTTCTTCTGGTCGGTGGCAGCAAGATGAATGCGAACCCAGACCTGATCGGAGGCGAAGGTGAGCGGAGTGACGGCCAGTAGCCAGGCCGAAAGCATCAGCACGACGCTGCACCGCAGCAGGGCAGGGGTGGTTACAGTCATGTCGTGGGGGTATGCCTTTTCTTTTTAGTATCAGGGGCTGTGGTTTGCCCGCCTATCCCCCCTGAACAAGCCGTCTGCACGGCCTGTCTTCCCTCGCGGCGAGTACTTTTTGTCTACTTCGTTCGCAGCGAAGCATGGGCGGATACTACCCCACCGGCGAACAGATTGCACTCATAAACAGGCCAATCACGTGACGAATATCACGGTTTAGACGGTCGTGACTTTCGGGCCATCTGGATTGGTCGAAGGTGTAGTATCTTGTGCCGATTCTGTTGTCACCCCTCAAATGGGGAGGGAACGGAGCATTCCAAATTCTGTTAATGGGAAGGTATCGCGATGCGCACATTTCGGGTCCGGCTGATGCTGGTCATGTTCTTCATGCTGGTCGCCGGCCAGGTTCTTGCCAACACAAAAATGCTCCGGTTTCCGGACCTGCATGATGATCGCGTCGTGTTCAGTTACGGCGGCGATTTATGGGCTGCGCCAGCTTCCGGCGGCACAGCCTATCGTTTGACCAGTCACCCTGGGCTC
>JBGTEC010000199.1:0-17165 GCA_041747995.1 Wenzhouxiangella sp. | reverse complement strand
GGCGGGCCGGGTGTCGGCCCGATCGGTGTGCGTGAGCACCTGACGCCTTTCCTGCCCGGCCATGTCACGGGCCTGCTCGGCCCCGAATATGGCGCCAACCCGGCAGTGGCGGCGGCACCATGGGGCAGCGCCGGCATTCTGTCGATTTCCTGGGCCTACATTCGCCTGATGGGGCGCGACGGTCTGCGCCGGGCCACCCAGGTGGCCATTCTCAACGCCAACTACATCGCCAAGCGTCTGAGCGGACACTACGACATCCTGTATACCGGGCGTAACGGTCGCATCGCCCACGAGTGCATTGTCGATCTGCGCCCATTCAAGGAATCGGCCGGCATCACCGAAGAAGATGTCGCCAAACGCCTGATCGATTACGGCTTCCATGCCCCGACCATGTCCTGGCCGGTGGCCGGCACGCTGATGATCGAGCCGACCGAGAGTGAATCGAAGCAGGAACTGGACCGCTTCATCCACGCCATGATCAGTATCCGCGAGGAGATCGACCAGGTGGCCAGTGGCCAGTGGGATAGTGAAGACAACCCGCTCAAGAACGCACCGCACACCATCCAGGAGCTTGGTAGCGACGACTGGAACCATGCCTACAGCCGCGAAACCGCCGGCTGGCCGGTCAGGGAACTGCGCCTCGGCAAGTTCTTCTCATCGGTCGGCCGTGTCGACAACGTCTATGGCGACAGAAACCTGGTCTGCTCCTGCCCGCCAATGGAAGACTGGACCGAAGCTGGTTAATCAGGGATCGGTATCCTGGACACCGTTTGTCAGAAGCGGATTGACAATGCGGACGCCTTCGATCATCTGCCCGTCGCTCAAGTCTTCCGAATACAGTATGGATGCGCCGCCGCTGGCTGCTGCATGCACGATCAGGGCGTCCCAGTAGGAAATCCGGTGGCGTTGCTGTAATTCGGAAGCAGCCAGGACGCTCTCCGGCCCGAGGGTCTGAACCTTCCAGCTCAGGTACGGTTCGATGATGGACCGTGCCTGCGCCGGCTCCAGCGGGCTGGGTATCTTGCGGGTCACGTTGACGTAGAACTCGCTGAGCACCTGAGTGCTGAGCATGCCCCCGGCAGTTTCCCACAGGGACTTGACTACCGCCTTGGCTCGCCAGTGTCGATCTCCTGCATCCACATCATGCGCGTAGATCAGGATGTTCGTGTCAAGGAATTTATCGCTCATGCAGAGATTCCCGGTCGGGGATGCCGCCGCCGAGGTGCAGCCCGCAATCGAGGATACTCATAGCCTGGTCCCGCGCCCGCTGGCGCCGGGAATCGTCTGTAACCAGTCGTTCAAGCTCGGCGGCGAGCAGTTTGCTAACCGATGTGCCCTGCCGGGCGGCCAGGATGCGTGCGCCCCTTAGCAGCTCCGAATCCAAAGACAGCGTGATGTTTTGCTTCATAAATCCACCTTCTTGGCGTGTATCACGTATTTTACGTGAAGTCTGCGCTACTCTCCAGGCGGGTTTTCTGTGAATACGTTGTCGGCTCGATCGAGATAACCCAACTGACTTGACCACCAGCCACCTGACCGCTAAAGTGAAGACAAAAGGGGCCACTCCAGCGAACCATTAGAAGCTCCCAATTCAAACAACGTCCGGCCCTGCCTCAGGGCCGGCGGACGCATGATTTTGGGAGTTTGCTGGTGGAAGTGGGAGTTCTTACTTCGTTCGTGTTGAAGATGCCTGTGAGGCATTCTCAGGTTTTGAGAATGCGATGGGGGATGATGGGGTTATGAGTAACAATTTCCCCCAAAAGACGCGGACAATTGCACAGCATCCGCAGCTCGCGCAACGAGTTGTTGAATCGCGATTGGCTTACCAGATTGCGACCAAACGAACCAGCCATAAAGGCACCAGCCGTCAAAAAGGCAGTCACTTCGGCTTGTGCGCCTTCATATATTCACGCAGTAATTCATTGATCCGCGTCTGGTACCCCGGTCCCTGGGCCTTGAACCAGGACAGCACATCCGAGTCCAGACGCAGCGTGACCTGCTTTTTCGATTCGACCGGCATTAGCCCTACGCGCACCACAGCGCGGGCGAATTGCTCCGGCGTGATTTCAGGGATATCGGACGTATCAATATCCTCATCGCGCATCCCGCGCAGGCGCTCAAGATCGCTTCCCATGGTAGCTGAGGTAGGTTTTTTGCTCATGGCGGGTCGCTTTTCGAATCGAAATGACGTGGTCCACATTGTAGTTACGCCTTGGCGTTACAGAAAGGACCCGAGCGTTAACTTGCCCGCCGGATTTCCGCACCTGTGCGGAAATTCGTGGCGGCCGTACCGTCATCGTTGCCCAGTGCGGGCCAGCAAAAATTCCGAAAATTCATTTCGTGGGTTGGAAATGAAAGTTAGTGGGAGTTAAATGAAGAATTTGACAAATTGTCCGGGTAGGCGTATGGTGAGGCCAATCCGTATTTGCGCAAACCCGCGCGGATTCGGCCTCTTTGAAGCGTGGGCGGTAATTGAAGCCCGCAAAAGTCAGTGCATTACTTCCCCGGCGCCAAGCCGGGGCCTTATCCCAGGTCCGGCCGGGATAGCCCCGGCGGATGAACTGGGCTAATAAGTTGAGCAAGGTGGAAGTCTGTATTCGGGAAGCGCTGGCCGCAAGAAGGCATAGCGGCAACGTGCGGATATTAGGCAAGCTAGCTTCGGGCTGCTCTCCTGTTTCGCTCGTAAGCATTAGTGAATTTCGCTTTAGCATTGCCGAGTAACTAGCAATGAACCATTCATTTGACGAACTTTTTAGAGCTTTAACGGGCCATTTGCCCTTTCCTTGGCAGAGCGAGCTGTACAGTCGGTTCGTTGCGGACCGCACGGACAGTATCCCCCATACAGCGGACTTGCCGACGGGCCTGGGCAAAACCAGTGTGATTGCCGTGTGGCTTCTTGCCCTGATCAAAAAGCCAGAGAAAATGCCGCGTCGGTTAATTTATGTAGTCAACCGGCGAACTGTTGTCGATCAGACCACCGTAGAGGTTGAGCGGCTACGCGAAAACTTGCCGAAGCTTGGCTCCCAAGGGGTTGACTGCTTGGCTATCAGCACTTTGCGTGGCCAGTTTGCCGACAATCAGGAATGGCGTGAAGATCCGTCACGTCCCGCTGTTATCTGCGGCACGGTGGACATGATCGGCAGTCGACTGCTGTTCGAAGGTTATCGAATCGGTTTCAAGTCCCGCCCTTTACATGCTGGCTTCCTCGGCCAGGACACGTTGCTTGTCCACGATGAGGCCCACCTGGAGCCGGCGTTTCAGAAGCTTGTAGAAACGATTCAAGCAGAACAGAAGAAAGAACGAGAGCAGAATGGCGAAATTCCCTGGCCCCTCTTACAGGTCATGGCCTTGTCAGCAACAGCGAGAGATGGCGGAGAGGAGGCGAAGGCGGAACGCGAAAAGCCTTTTGGATTGACCGATGAAGAAAGACTGCCACCGGATGCGCCCCCCCACCCGCCAACCGAACCGATCCATCACGTTTGGCGACGATTGAAAGCTACCAAATCGCTCTACTTTCATCCGATTGAGGATGAGAAAAAGAAGCTAGCCGATGAGATTGTGAAACTGGCGCTGAAGCATAAGGCCGCGAACGCCGCCGTGTTAGTGTTTGTACGAACTATCGATGATGTGAACAAGGTCTGTGGCGGACTCGCCGACAAGAAGAACGGCGTGCCCTCCGATCATGTGCAACAGCTTACGGGCACGATGCGCGGCCTAGAACGAGATCAGCTTGTCCGCAACCCGACCTTTATTCGCTTTCTTCCCTCCAATGAACAACCTGATGATGTCGTTGTCGCCGAAGGCACGGTCTACCTCGTCTGCACCAGCGCCGGCGAGGTGGGCGTCAATCTCTCGGCCGACCACATGATCTGCGATCTGTCTACCTTCGACAGCATGGCCCAACGTCTTGGCCGCGTGAATCGTTTCGGCGACCGCGACGACACACAGGTCGATGTCGTGCATCCCGCTACGTTTGACGACAAGAAGCCGAACCCGCAGCGCAAGGCAACCCTCGAACTGCTGCAACAATTAAATGGGGACGCCAGCCCCAGGGCGCTGGGCGAACTGCCCGCTGACCAGCGCCGTGCCGCCTTCGCGCCCGAGCCGACCATCCTGCCGGCGACCGACATCCTGTTTGATACCTGGGCGCTGACGACGATTAAAGGCAAGATGCCTGGACGTCCTCCGGTTGCCCCTTACCTGCACGGCGTGGCGGAGTGGGAACCGTCCCGTACCAGCGTTGCGTGGCGTGAGGAAGTCGAAGTGATCATCGATGAACTGATCACACGTGAAGGCAGAGATTTCCCGCAAGAACTGCTCGCCGCATATCCACTCAAGCCGCACGAACTGCTCAACGATCGCACCGATCGGGTTCATGACATGTTGCAAGCGCTGATTGCCGAACCAAGCAAGAGCATGAAAGGAGAAGAACGGCAAGCCGCGCTCGACAGGGCGCATAGGAACACCAATGCCAGCATCTGGCTGATCGATGATAGCGGCGCTGTCGCGGTGACCACACTCAGCAGGCTGTTGGAAGCTGACAAGAAGCGCGCAATTAGCCAGCTTGAAGACAGAACCGTGCTGTTGCCACCATCGGTGGGCGGACTTTCCGCCGGCATGCTCAAGGCGGAATCAGAACATGCTGACGATGTGGCAGATTTATGGCTACATGAGGACGGCCGACCCCGTCGAGGGCGGGTCTGGGACGATAGCCCTCTGCCAATTTACGAGCACAATGGCAAGCTCAGACCGATGGCATTGATTCAATCAATCGACACCGATCCTTTGGTGGACGAAGCTGCGCCGCCGGATGAGGAAACAAGTTCGGAAATTGAGGTTGGGCCGGAGGCTGGGGGCAAACCGACATCAAAGCGCGGACGTATTTGGAACTGGCATGTGCGCCCGCACGATGCAGAAGATGCTACTCGTGCATCGAGCAGGCCAATTCGGCTGGATCATCATAGCTCGGATGTGGCCAATCGTGCGCAAGTTATGGTCGCAGCCTTGAAGCTTCCCGATGAGTTGCAGCGCAGCATCGTTTTAGCTGCTGAACTCCACGACGTGGGCAAAAGGCGAGACATTTGGCAACGTTCGATCGGCAACCCAGACCCGACTGACTGGTACGCCAAACCGGGCAAACCGGCCGATGGGCCACGCTGGCGGCCCCGCAATCTCAGCGGCTATCGCCATGAGTTTGGCTCGCTGCTCGATATGCTCCACTCTAACGATGAACTCGCCGACAAACTCGCGGGGCTTAGCAAAGAGATGTGCGACGTCGTGCTGCATCTGGTCGCCGTCCACCACGGCTACGCTCGTCCCCATTTTCCGCTGGAAGCCTACGACCATGAACGCTACAACACCCAGCAGAACGAGGACGCTGCCCATGAAGTGATGCGCCGCTACGCCCGCCTTCAGCGCCGCTACGGCCGCTGGGGCCTGGCGTACCTCGAATCTCTTGTCCGCGCCGCGGACTGGGCAGCCAGTGCCAACCCGTCAGAACCGTATACCTGCGAAGGAGGTGATGCGTGACCCATCCCGAGCCCACTATCGTGGTGAAGGTCGACGTAACCAACCCTGGCCAGTTCTTCGCCTGCTGTGGCCTGCTCGAACTCGCCGACCGCCTTTGGCCGCGTGCAGAGGGGTGGTTTTCAGACAACGAGTTCCACATTGCCTGTGACGGCTGCTTAACTGTTTTGCTGGAGAAACTAGCACACACTTCGGTCAATAGCTCGGTTACTGATAAGGAGCTTCAGCGGTTGGGGACGTTATTGAGCGCCAAGAAATCTGCGCTTGCAGAAGAGGAACTCCAAGAGAAAGATATGCTTCGCACGAAATGGAAAGAAGAACGACTTCATTTGGGTAAGCCGTTCGATCTGTGGCTTGACTGGTGGCGTGATGAGCGAGGTGAACGAACGCCGCTAAAGACATGGGCCGCGAAGCAATTGATTCTTGACATTGTTCGGCCTTTGCAAAGCGCTCTCAAGAACGTCTTGGGCCAGCCTCCGCACGAGGATATTCTTCAGCGCACAAGCAAGGTTGGCGGGCTTCCGCTCTACTTTGACTCGCATGCGCAATGTCAAAGTACCGCGTTGGACGCTGGTTTCAGCTTATATGACCTTCGCAAGGTAATTCGAAGTGGCGATTCAATTAAACCCGCTATAGAACTTCTGGCCTTCCTTGGCATGCAACGATTTCAGATTCTTCCGGCTACCAAGAATTCGTTGTTCCGGTTCAACGTCTGGTTTGACCCGTTGCCCGTGTTGGTGGCGCCTATCGTAGCCAGCGGTGTTCAACGATTGCCTGGAGACTGTCTGTATCAATTTCGATTGCTTAATCGCACGAAATACATGAAAGCGTTTCTACCCGCAACCCCGATTGGAGTCTGAACATGAGCAGTATTCTGAGCAAGTACGACGCATGGCTGGCCGGCGACGACGCGCCCGCCGCGCTGGTTATTCGCGAATACCTGATGCCCGTCGAAGGGTACGACGGCGCGGTGTTTCCGCCGACGTTCGCCGCTGGAGACAGATTTCCTGGGGGGTACAACATTGACACCTTCGGTGATGAGAAGGACGGCAAGAACGTCTGCCTCATTGACAGCGTAGGATCTCAGGCGAATCGGATCGAGCCAAAATTTGCCGAGGATAGATACGCGGCGCTGATCCCGCAGGTGGCAGTACAGGCTGGCGAAAAGGAGGTCAACATCCTCGATGCAGGTCACAGAGCCGGTGACGCGCTGCTGCGGTGTTCGGAATTGCAGGATGAGTTGCACAATGCGTTTGAGGCGGTGCTGAAGGGCGACGCCGAACCATTGGCAAAGATCGCCCCGACGTCGCTGGTGTTCGGTGTGTGGGATTCGCGCGATACCCAGGCCAAGCTGCCGCGTTTGGTATCGTCGGTAATTCGGGCGTTCGACGTAAGGAAACTATCACGTTCCGCGCAGTTTGTCCCCGCAATGGAATACGTCGCAGAAGGCCTGTTGGAAGAGCCGAAAGACAGGAAGACGAAGGATGCTTACGCGGAACGTGGATTCATTCACGTTCCTGCGTCTGGCTCCCACGGCGGTGTGATCGCGACCGGCGGCATCCGGCGGGACGCGACGCTCAGCATCGCTGCACTGCAACTGCTCAAGGCCAGTAATAACGAACGCATGCTGGCGCTGCGGCGCTACATCCTTGGGCTATCGCTTGTCGCGTTGACAATGAATGCATCAAGCTACCTACGCCAAGGCTGCAACCTCGTGATCGATCCGGACAAGCCACGCGAATTTCACGAGGTGTACCGTGACGGCCATCGCGAATCAGCGGAAGCTAGCCACCAAGACGCGATTAAGTTTGCGGCCGCAGCCGCCGATGCATTTGGTCCCCGCGAGAGTCGCATGGTCGAGTTCGACAAAAGGAAGGCCAAGGACGACGTCAAGAAGAAGGACTGACCGGTGCACAGCATGTCGACCTATCTACACGTCTCTGTGACATTTCTGGACTCCCGATTCCATGGACGCGGGGACGGAGGCGAGCCCGAGTGGCCACCTTCGCCGCTACGGCTGATGCAGGCAATAATTGCGGCCAACTCCGACGTCGTCGGCGTGAAAGGCGATCTTGATCGCGCTCTGATGTGGCTTGAAGAGCAGGATCCGCCCCTGATCGTGGCACCGCCCGCTGAAGAGGCGGAACCCTATCGCCTCTCCGTGCCGAACAATGCAATGGATATTGTCGGTAGAGCCTGGTTAAAGGGCAATTACTTTGGAAGTGGCGACGCTAATCCCGCGACACATCGGACAATGAAGACGTTCCGCCCCATTCGCATGGTGAGGGGCGACACGGTACATTATCTGTGGAAACTGGACGATTCGAAACCAAAAAACATGGCTCCGATTGAGCCGTTGATCAGAGCCGCGAGACGTATCGTCGCGTTGGGTTGGGGCATCGACCTAGTCGTAGGCAGCGCGGACTGTATCCCATCCGAAAAGCTTGAGGGGTTATCCGGCGAGCGCTGGCTGCCCACTGTATCTAAGAACATAGCGGCGCTGCGGACGCCTGTGCCGGATACATTCGTCGCCCTGCGGGAACGATACGACTCGTTTCTTCATCGCGTCGGAGAAATGGGATTTACACCTGTTGCGCCATTGACTCAATTCAAAGTCACCGGATATCGACGACCTACTGATTCCACTACGTATCCCTACGCCCTGTTCGAACTGCGTCACAACGACGGTTCATTTTGCCGTTATCCTCAGCGGAAGCTGATGCGCATTGCGGGAATAGTACGGCATCTGGCGACGGAGTTGATGTTGCATTCGCCGCCGCAGGACGTGAATGAGAATTGGGTCGAGCGGTACGTGATGGGGCATCGCGACGAGAACGCAGAGGGACATCGACAATTCTCCTATCTCCCACTGCCGTCGATCGGACATAAATTTGCAGATCAGTCAGTTCGGCGCGTAATGATCGCGGCCCCGGTGGGTGACGATGCGTGGCTGGACCACTTAGCGCCTCGGTTGGCCGGGCGGCAGCTTAAAACCGACAACGGCGACGAGTTCGGTGAACAGGGGCCGCCAACGCTGATACGCGTATATCGTGATCAGGTGGCGAGGCGATACACCGGAGCGGCGAACCAGTGGGCGAGCGTCACGCCGGTCATTTTGCCGGGGCACGACGACCGCAAGCGGGCCAAGACGAGAAAGCTTATCAAGGTGGCGCTGGAACAGTCCGGGATACAACAGCCTTGCACCTACGAGTGGAGCGCCTTTACCCGCTTCCGCAACTCGCTGTCAACTCATAAGTACGACAGCAGGAAGCAAGCCAACTTCTACCTGCCATCATATCTGCAAAGCCGGTCGGTTATCCACCTCACGCTGACGTTCAATGATGAACTCAAGGTCCCCGGGCCGTTGGTTATTGGCGCTGGGCGGCATTGTGGATTCGGGTTGATGGCAACGTTATGAAATCGCACAAAACCAGGCTTGAATCCGACCGATGAAAAACCCAACCCCCTACCGCGAGTTTTTTGAAAAAGCCACCGGCCACGCTCCATATTCTTTTCAGCGCCGCCTGGCCCAAGGCTCGTGGCCGAACATGCTGAACGTTCCGACCGGCCTGGGTAAGACCGCTGCCGTCACGCTGGCCTGGCTTTATCGCCGGCAGGAACTCAAGCAGGACGATATACCACGCCGGCTGGTCTGGTGCCTGCCAATGCGGGTGTTGGTGGAGCAGACGCGGGCCAATGTGGAGGATTGGCTGGAACGTCTGAACCTGCTCGGTAATTCGGGTGACGGGAAGGTCTCGGTGCATTTGTTGATGGGCGGTGAGCCCACGCTGCGCCGGGCCGCGTGGGCGAGTTTTCCGGAGGAGGATGCGATCCTGATCGGTACGCAGGATATGCTGCTTTCGCGTGCGTTGATGCGCGGTTACGGCATGAGCCGTTATCAGTGGCCAGTGCATTTCGCTTTGCTGCACAACGATGCGCTGTGGGTGTACGACGAAGTGCAGTTGATGGGTCCGGCGTTGCCGACGACGGCGCAACTGGAAGCATTTCGCGCCGATTTCAATGTCCCGAAACGCTCGCGCAGCTTGTGGGTGTCGGCCACGCTGGATCCGAATTGGCTCGGCACCGTGGATTTTCGCGACCGGCTTGCGACCATGGATATCGCGAAACTCGGGGATGATGATCGGCACGAGACCGGGGTCGCGCGCCGTTTGCAGGCGGTCAAGTCGCTTCAGCCGGCGCCGACCGTCTTGACCAGCGAAAACGCCAAGGCCAGGGCGACAGCCTACATCGAATCCCTGGCTTCCGAGGTGGCCGAAGCACATCGCCCCGGTCAGCAGACTCTGGTGATTGTCAATCGGGTCGAACGGGCGCAGAGTCTTTTCCAGGCACTTAAGAAAAAGTTGCCCGAAGCCAATGCCTTATTGCTGCATGCCCGATTCCGTGCCGCCGAACGGAAAGAGATCGAAAGCCAGTTGCGTCGGGAGGTGGGTGCCGACTCGCACCCGCACGGCCGCGTGATTGTCGCCACCCAGGCAGTGGAAGCCGGGGTGGATTTATCCAGCGCGGTGTTGTTTACGGAACTGGCGCCGTGGTCGTCGCTGGTGCAGCGTTTTGGCCGCTGCAACCGCGCCGGCGAACACGAGCAGGCCGAGATTCGCTGGGTCGATATCGACGACGAGACCAACGAGGCCGCGCCCTATACCGCCGAAGCACTGAGCGCCGCCCGCCGGCGTTTGCAAACACTGAATTCGGCCAGCCCGGCGGACCTGCCCGAGGTTGACGAGGCCGCGCCACCCGCACCGGTGCTCCGGCGCAAGGACTTCATTCAATTATTCGACACCGATCCGGATCTGTCCGGCTTCGACGTGGATATCTCGCCCTATATCCGCGATCCGGGCAGCCCCCAGGTGCAGGCGTTCTGGCGCGACTTCGACCAGCGGCCAGAACCGGGAATTTCTCCCGAGCGCGAAGAGCTGTGTCCCGCCGGCCTGGGCCAGGTCACTGAATTTCTGCGCAAGAAGGGGCGAAAGGTCTGGAGCTGGGACTCGCTGGCCGGGCGCTGGCAGGCAACCACTCGCCCCCGTCCGGGTCAGGTGCTGTTGCTGCACGCCACTGATGGAGGCTACACCAACGAACTGGGCTTCACCGCCGGTTCGACGCAAATGGTACAGCCCGTGGCGCCATCGATTCAGGAACGAACTGAATCGCCGGAATCCAACAACGAAGATGTGTTGACTTTTATCGGTCGCGAAGTGACTTTGGACGTGCACTTACGCGACGCCGCCGACCAACTAGAAACCCTTGCGCACAGTCTGAATCTGCCGGACTGGCAGCGACAAGCAGCCGCTACCGCCGATTTGTGGCATGACCTGGGCAAGGCCCATGAAGCGTTTCAACGCGGCATCCAGGCCGACTACATTCCCGGCCAAAGCAAGGTGCTGGCCAAATCCGGAGGTAAAGGGCGGCCGAATTATCACGTCATCGATGAAAACGGCAAGCGCCTTGCGCGCCGCGGCTTCCGGCACGAGTTGGCCTCGATGCTGGCGTGGTTGGAGCACGGCGACGATGCCAAACACCAGGACCTGATTGCCTACTTGATTTGCGCCCACCATGGCCGGGTGCGCATGAGCCTGCGCGCGCTCCCGGACGAGCCCGAGCCACCCGATGCCGGCCGTCTGTTTGCGCGCGGGGTGTGGCATGGCGACCGTCTGTCGGCGACAACGCTTAACGGGTTTACGGTGCCGGAAACCGAACTGAGGCTGGATCTGATGCGGCTTGGTCATGGCCGCGCCGGCCCCTCCTGGACCGAGCGGACCCGGCGTCTGCTCGACTGTCATGGGCCGTTCGAACTGGCCTGGTTGGAAGCGCTGGTGCGGATCGCCGACTGGCGCGCCAGTCGTGAGGAAGCGGCAGGCGGGGAATTTTCATGAGAATGTCCAGTCTGCAAACCATCTGTCGGGCGCTGAATGACGCCGGTGTCAAATACCTGGTTGTCGGCGGCGTAGCAGTTAACGCTCACGGATACATTCGTGCAACCCAGGATCTTGATCTGGTGATTGCGTTGTCGGAAAGCAACGCCCGTATCGCCATGCAGGCATTGAGTCAACTTGGCTATCGGCCACGCGTCCCCGTGGAGGCCCAGGAATTCGCCGATCCCGTTCTACGACGAAGCTGGATCGAAGAAAAGGGCATGGTGGTGTTTTCCATGTTCAACGACAGCATGCCCGAAACCACGGTGGACGTGTTTGTCGAGGAACCTTTCGATTTCGATTCCGAATTCAGCGCGGCTGAAGTGCACGCAATTGGCAGCGATGTCGACGTTCCGTTTGCGAGCATCGAAACGCTGATCCGCATGAAGCAGCAGGCTGATCGTGATCGCGATCGGGACGATATCACGCATTTGCGCTGGATTCTTGCGGCGCGAGAGCAGGAGGATTCCAAATGATTGAAGAGCGGAGCTGGAATGCCGCGACATGGGACGGAAGTCGCAAGGCGCAACTGCGGCGGGCGCTGGGATTGACCGTGCAACAGCGATTGCAGGAACTCGGCGAGCTCAATCAGACCGCCCGGCAACTCGCCACGTCCAGTCGTGGATACGATGCTTCCCAGGCCCGAACCAGTGCCGGTGTCGCCGAAACGCCGACCGCTTACGAGTTGGCGTCTGGTCAGCATGAATTCAATCTCGCGGGCTGCAACCCCGTGCCGCTTGCCGGCTATCTGAAGGCGCTGGGCGTGCTCCGTCTGGTCGCCGAACAGGTCGATCCCGAGACGCGCGGATACTGGTGCGATGATCAATTCGTGCTGATCACCAAGCTGGATGAACCGGACCTGCGCAAATTTCTGTTGGAAGATTATCGGCCGACGTCGGTACTTGCGCCTTGGAATGGCGGCAGCGGGTTTTATCCCAAGGACAATCAGTCGGGTATTCAGCCGATCGAGTCAGGCGCGGCCAGCCGTCTGGCCGAACTGCGAGGCAGCATCGCGCTAATTCGCGAACTTCTAGCCAGCATGAACCTGGACGAACGTCCCGACAAGGAGATCAAGCCAACGCTGATTCACGCTTTGCGCAACGAACTGCCCGATGCCGCGCTGGCGTGGCTCGACGCCGCGATTCTGTTGACCGGCGAAAACCCCAAATACCCGCCTTTGCTGGGTACCGGCGGCAATGACGGCCGGCTGGATTTCACCAACAACTTCATGCAGCGCCTGGTGGATCTGGTCGATCCGGAAACGGGTCAAGCGCGTGCTGCCGCAAGCGTCTGGTTGGACGATGCGCTGTTCGCCCGACCCGCACCGGAACTCTGTTCGGCAGCCGTCGGTCAGTTTGCGCCGGGCAATGCCGGCGGCCCCAACGCCGCATCCGGCTTCGAAGGCGGGGCGTTGGTCAACCCGTGGGATTTCGTCCTGATGATCGAAGGCGCTCTGATGTTTGCCGCCGCCGCCACCCGGCGCCTGGAAAGCGCGCAACCCGGAACATTGAGCTATCCATTCACGGTGCGTTCGACCGGATCGGGCTCGGGTAGCGCCGCAATGGCCGATGAAGGCAACGCGCGTGCCGAGATCTGGTTGCCCCTATGGTCCAGCCCGAGCACGCTTTTCGAACTCAAGGCGCTGTTTTCCGAAGGCAGGGCGACCTTGGGGCGCCGTCCGGTTCGTGACGGGCTGGATTTCGCCCGTGCGGTCTCAAGGTTGAGCGTCGATCGCGGCCTGGAAGGCTTTCAGCGCTACGCTTTCATGATGCGCTCCGGCAAGGCTTACCTGGCCACCCCGTTGAACCGAATCGATGTTGTTCGCAATCCCGCCGCTGACCTGATTGCCGATCTGGAAAGCGCAAACTGGCTCGACCGGTTTCGCCGTATGGGCCGCGGCCCGAACGCCAGTGCGCGGCTTCGCTCACTGCTCCGGCGCCTCGAAGACGCGATCTTCGAGTTGACCTTGGCGCGCGATGACCCTAGTCACAACAATCGTGCCCCAGCAGTCCAGCGCCTTCTGATCGTGCTGGGTGAGGCGCAACTGTATCTGGCCCGAAACCCTTCCGCACGTGACCTGGCTGCGGGCGGTTGTCCACCTGTACCGTGGTTATCTGCGGGCTGGTTGATCGACGATGGCAGCGACGAGTTGGCCATCTCCGCCGCGCTTGCGTCCTTGCATGCGCGTAAATTGGTCGATAACAAAATGCGCTATCCATTGCCGATGCGTGTTCACCTGGCGCCGGAAAGCGGAGCGGTTCAACCCGCATGGCTGGATAGCGGCAGTCATCTACACATCTGGGGTCAGGGGCGGCTGGAGGTCAATCTGTATGCGGTCGCCCGGCGGCGCTTGTTGGCGGCCCGCAAGCTGGAACTCGATGACAAGCCTTTTTATTTTTCGCGTACCTGCAATCTGGCCGCGGTCGCCCGCTGGCTGGCCGGCGATCTGGACACCGCCCGCATCACCTCACTTGTCCCGGGATTGGCGCTGATCAAGATGCCCCGTGGCGGCATGGGCAGGACCGAGATCGATCAGCCGCTGCCAATGATCTATCGCCTGTTGAAACCCTTTTTCTGCACCGACGCGCAGCTTCGAGAGGCCGGCTTGCTGACCAGTGAGTGCAATCTGCCGATTCCTGGAGAACTGATACAGCGCCTGGCTGGCAACAACCTGGCCGGCACAATCCGAATTGCCGTGCGCCAGTTGCGTATCGCCGGACTGTCAATCGACGATTCCGGAATTTCTGCCCCGAACATCGACGGCTTGCGCCTGCTGGCGGCACTGCTCGTGCCGGTATCCGGGCACGAGATCCAAACCTTGCTACCCATGCCCGAATCAACCGAAACACCCAGAGGAACGACATCATGACCCTGAATCTTCAAGCACTGGAAAACGCTCCGCGCCTGCTGTTGGAAGCCGACTTGTCTCCCATCCAGGGCACGCGCTTCCAACCGACCGGTTTCCCCGACCTGGGCGCCGCCGAGTATCCCAGCCCGGAAGGCGACATGCGCATGCTGCTGGTGGAATCAGCCCAAAGCATGGCCAACCGACTGGAAGCGGTGTGCTGGGATGAACCGCAAGACGATTGGGTGGCGCCACTGAAAGGTTTGCCGCTGGTCAAAGTCAAGAACAAGGATGGCGAACCGTTGATCAATTCGGTATTGGCCTCGCACAGGCTCAATTCGCCTTACATTCTTGAAGGCAACGACAAAACAGTCTTCGACATGCTCAAGGCGGAACTGGCCGATATGGAGGAAGGGCGGGTCGATCTGCGCAAACTGGCCGCGACCCTGTTGCGCGTGGATGTCAACGCCATACTACACGGCGTTTTCCTGGCTAAAAAAGAGCTGGCGGGCGGCCGACTGCGATTGCCGCGCGCGTTGTCTTCGTTTATCGAGGCCGAAGATGTCAAAGTTGCCGCCAGCGGCGGCGTAAAGCTGGACTCGGTCAATCCGAAAGGCGACACCGCCAAGGGGTTCGGAAATGTCCCGTACGCCCGGGATGAATACGTTTCTCCGAAAATTGTCGGCTACTTCAATCTGGACCTCGCCCAGATTCGCGCCTTTGGCCTGGGTGGGAATGTTGAGAAACTGCTGATAGGACTTGCGCTGTTCAAAATCCAGCGGTTGCTGGACGCCGGCCTGCGCCTGCGCACCGCCTGCGATCTCGAATGCACCGGACTCCGCGTGACCCGACCAGACGGTTTCCAGATCCCCGCGCTTGACGAACTGGAACACATCATGCCCGAATTGATCGAAGCCGTGGCGACTGAAAAGCGCTTCAATGAACCGCGGGTGACCGAAGTCACCTATAGCGCATAGCCATGCCCGCAGTCGCCTTTCGATTCCCCGCCGGGCGTTATCACGCCACGCCCTGGGGCCGCCATGTCAACGAAGCTGACGTGGAGTGGCCGCCCTCACCGTGGCGAATTCTGCGCGCGCTGATTGCGATCTGGCACCGGAAGCTCGATCACGACCGGTTCCCCGAGGGCCAACTGACCGGGCTTATAGACACATTAGGCGGGCAGCTTCCGGTCTATCACCTACCGCATGCGGTTCGCTCGCATAGCCGGCACTACATGCCGGTTCGGCAGGGAAAAAAGGACAAACCCGTGCTGATCTTCGACGCTTTCGTCCGATTGCGGCCGGACCAGCCCGTCGTTGCGATCTGGCAGGATGAGGAACTGACACCCGAATGCCGGGAACTGCTCGCGGAACTGTTGAAGAAAATCGGCTTCCTGGGCAGAGCCGAAAGCTGGGTCGAGGCCGAACTGCTGGATGCCTGGGACGGAGAGATCAACTGCCGGCCGTCCGAATTGTCCCGCGACCTGGGCACCGGAGAAGCGCTGGAACCCGTCCGGCTCATAGTTCCGACCTCAGCGGACGACTACCGAACCTGGCGCGCCGAGTCCATTGAAGCCCATGGCCTGGACGCCAAAAAACTCAAGAAACCTCAGCAACAGATCCTGCAAACCCTGCCGGAGCAGTTTATTGATGCGTTGCGACTCGAAACCGGGGACATTCATAAAGCCGGCTGGAGCTGTCCACCCGCCGCACGTTTTGTCACCTATCAGCGTCCTTATGGCTGTTTCATGCCGCAGCCACGCAAGCGTCGGGGCCGGCAAGACCGGACCGTGAAAATCACCACCGCCCGCCTGCTTCTGGCCGGTAAACCATTGCCAAGAATCGAAGACGCGCTGCGGATAGGCGAACGGTTCCGTAGAGCAGCCATCAAAAAAGCAGACATTCCGGCAAGGAATGGCGCCATACCTTCAGCGTTATCCGGCCACAACCTGTCAACGGATCGTCGCCACGGGCATGCCTTTTATCTGCCCGAAGACACGGATGGCGATGGCTACATCGACCATATCATCGTGTATGCTCGCGCCGGCCTGGCCGGCCCCGCACTGCTCGCCCTCGACCGCATTTCCCGCCTGTGGGAACACAGTGGCACGGAATGGCAAGTGATCATGGAGCAATACGGCAGTACAGCCGAAATATCGGGCACTCGTTACACCGGAATAGCACATCAATGGGTTTCCGTCACTCCCTACATGCACCCCTGGCACCGCAAGAAGAACTTCCAGATTGAAGATCAAATTCGGCGCGAATGCCGCGAACGCAGCCTGCCCGAGCCAGAGATGGAATGGATACCGGAAATCGAGATCCACGGTCGCCCGCGCCGGCCCGTGCATTTTCATCGCTTTCGACAAAAACGGGGCCTGACCCAACCGGATACGAGTGGCAGTTTCTGGAGATTGACATTCCCAGAGCCAGTCCAGGGGCCGCTTGCACTGGGCTTCGCCTGCCACTACGGGCTGGGAATTTTCAGGCCGGTTGAATCCTGAACATATGAGAATCAATCATGCCTAAATCCCGCAGTACCCGCAAAAATGGCAAGAAACGCAAACCCGCCGCGCGCAAGCGCAAGGCTGATTCACCGGTGTTCGAGCCGCCGCCGTTTGGTGGCATGGAGAGCCTGTTCCATTCCATGGGGATGGGTTCCAGCTCCGCTTCCGACCCCGAGGGCCGGGCTCAGAATCTGGTCTATTCCGCCTGGGAGATGGCTGATCCAGGTGAACGGGTCCGGACGGCGAAACGTGCGCTGGAGATTTGGCCGGATTGTGCCGATGCGTGGGTGCTGCTGGCCGAAAACTTGGCCGAGTCGCTGGATGAGATCTACGAGTTTTATGCCGCCGGAGTTGAGGC
>JBGTEC010000198.1:0-2930 GCA_041747995.1 Wenzhouxiangella sp. | reverse complement strand
GGCGGTGCGACCCATGGCCGATGCCTTGTTGCTCGATGACGCCGGGCAGGTGGTCAATGAAATCGAGCACGGTCCCCTGGCCTGGTCGAACGAACTGGTGCTGCATGTCATTGAGCTCAAGACCAACGGGCCGGCGGCATCGTTGGGCGGTCTGGCGGAATTGTTCCACGCCGAGGTTGCGGACATCAACCGGCGCCTGTTGCCCAGGAGCGCCCCGCTGCTGCCGACGGCCATGCACCCGTTGTTCCAGCCTGACCGGGAGACCCGATTGTGGCCGCATGGTCAGAACGAGATTTACTCGGCTTACGACCGCATCTTCGGCTGCCGGGGCCATGGCTGGTCGAACCTGCAGTCGATGCATATCAATCTGCCGTTCTTCGACGATGAGGAGTTCAGGCGACTGCACGCGGCCATCCGGGTCGTATTGCCCCTGATCCCCGCGCTGTCGGCCTCATCACCGCTGGAGGAGGGCAGCCGCGCCGCCTGGTTAGACAACCGGCTGCGTTACTACCGCGACAATCAAAAATCGATTCCCGAGATCTCGGGCCTGGTCATACCTGAGCCCGTGACCGGCATCGAGGACTACCATGCACGCGTACTCTCGCCGATGTACCGTGCGATCGCCGAACATGATCCGAATGACATTCTGGCCGATGACTGGCTCAACTCGCGCGCAGCGATTGCCCGCTTCGAGCGCCAGACCATCGAGATTCGTGTGATCGACCTGCAGGAGTGTCCGGCTGCCGACCTGGCGATTGCGGAGATCGTGGTGGCGCTGGTCAAGGCGTTCTACGATGAGCGACTGGCCGGTTTCGATGCCCAGCAGGCGTTGACAACAGCCGATCTGGCCAAAATCTTCTGGCAGGTCTCCGAGCAGGGATCGCAGGCGATCATCGAACACAAGGAATACCTGGCCTTGCTGGGGCTCGATGCCGGCGGGCCAGTCGGGCAGGTCTGGCGGCGGTTGCTGACCGAACGCCTCGAGGTCAGTCCGGCAGCGGCCAAGATTCTGGAATCGCTGCTGGCCCGAGGCAGCCTGGCCGAGGCGATCATGACCCGCGTTGGGCCTGATCCTGAGCCTGCAGCCATTGTCGATTGCTACCGTGAACTCGGAACATGCCTGGTCGAGAACCGCCTGTTTATCCCCTGATCTCCGCCGAGCACGCCAGTCGGCACGTGCCCACGCCCTGGACCCACCTGTTCGAGCAGCACCAGGAGGTGTTGAAAGGTCATCGCGGGTGGGATCCGGGCAGCGGGGAACTGGCCCGGCAACTGGCCGCGTTCCTGAATGCACCGTTGCTCGAAGGCCGCGTGACCCGTTTGCTGGTCGATTTGAACCGTTCGGCGAGCCACCCGCGTCGCTTCAGTGAATTCTCGCATCAGCTTTCGGTGGAGGACCGGAATGCTCTGGCCCAACGCTATTGGGCACCGCACTGGCAGCAGTTTGCGGAGATGATCACGCAACTGCCGGGCCCGGTTGTTCATATCGCCTGTCACAGCTTCACGCCGGAACTGGACGGGAAGGTTCGTGATGCCGACCTGGGTCTGCTGTACGATCCGGCCCGAACGCAGGAGAAAGCCTGGTGCGCCAGTCTGGCCGAGCGGCTGAGAGCCCGGCTGCCAGAGTTCAAGGTCCGCATGAATTACCCCTACTGCGGCACATCCAACGGCATGGGGCAGCAGCATCGAAGCCTTTTCAGTGAAGAAAAACTGATTACGATGGAGGTGGAGGTCAACAGCCGCTGGGTCGATACACCCGCCTGGCCGGGTCTGTGCACCGGCCTGGTCGAGTCCATCGCGGAGAACATGGCGGGTTGACACCCGACCGCTTTCATCTGGCCGGCTTTGGCAGCAGGCGGTCGGTAATAATGCCGTTGACGGATGAGGGCAGGGCGTTCTCGCGGCCTGGATCATTGACCGTAAACACCCATAGATCCGGCCCTTGTGCGCGCAAGGTCTGAAGAATCGGATGGGTGGCGGGGTCGCGAATCGTCTTTACGTTGACGACAATCACGTCAAGGTTATGCCCGGCAAGCAAATCAGGAAGCTTCTCCACCGGCACCTTGGGCACGTAATTGGCCCAGCCGACAGCACCGTAGCCGAGCTTGCGGGCAAGCGCTATTTCCTCGATGGCAAAGACCTGGGCCAGAACGCGGCCGGTCCGGTTCCCCAGGGTCTCGGCGAGCACTCGCAATGCCCGCGCATTGTGCCGCTTGATGTCGGTCACCAGCCAGGCATCGGGATGGGTGTCCAGCCAGGTCTTGAGCCGCTCCGGGGTAATGACCGTGAGTTGACCGACCATGGGCAGGCGATGGAAAACCGCTTCCGGCAGGCCGGTCAGTCGGATTGCCGGGGAAAGCAATTTCCAGTACCAGGGCAGGGTAGAGAGGTCAAACCAGCGCTGCAGGGTCGGCCCCCAGTCATGCAGGCTGGCGAGAGCGCCGTCGCAAGTCCATTGCAGGTCGAACTCGAAATGGCGCACGCCCTGCTCGTACCACCAGTCCATCACCTCAATGGCGTTGGGGTAACTGCCATGTACGCTGCCGCCGCCGGCGTGGGCAATGATCCGTCGATCCGTCGTGATTCGCTCGAATTCCAAGGTGATTTCCCGTATTTGCCGGCGGCAGGCGTCCTGCCCCGAACGTCCCCTACCAACCGGGACCGGCACCAGTCTTCAAGGGGCGCGGAAGGGCCTGGATGTGGTATTATTTCATCTTTGCGACGCCCTGTTCCCGGCCCTGTTTGCAAAAGTGGGCCGTGCTTTATTTATGATATAAAAATCAAGGGCATGCATACTCAAACTCACCTAATTTTGGAACTTTCCTGATGGCGGAACTGGCACGGGAAGTGCTCCAGGTCAACCTGGAAGATGAAATGCGGCAGTCCTACCTCGATTACGCCATGAGCGTGATCGTCGGACGGGCGCTGCC
>JBGTEC010000197.1:0-3343 GCA_041747995.1 Wenzhouxiangella sp. | reverse complement strand
CCTTTCACCCGCCCTTAAATGGTGCCGAGGAGAGGACTCGAACCTCCACGCCGTTAAGACACCAGGACCTAAACCTGGCGCGTCTACCAATTCCGCCACCTCGGCACGGTGGAAGCGCATTCTATCAGTTAACCCGGGTGTCGCATGAAGATCCGAGCGCAGAAGGCCGGTCGAAATGCACTGTTCGGGTTAACATCAACACCATGTGCGGACGCGGCGGCCTGGACTATGACTGGTCCCGGCTCTGGAATTTTTTCAATCTGACCGGCGAGGCGCCTGAGGGCGGGATGCGGGTATTGAACCTTGCGCCGTCCTGGCGCGGTCGTGACGGGGTCGTCTGGAGCCGGGTGCCGGTCATCCGGCAGACCGAAACCGGCTGTCAGATGATACCCCTGGTCTGGCCGCTGATTCCGTACTGGCTCAAGGGTGAACTACCGAAGTTTTCGACTGCCAATTGCCGGTCCGAAGACGACAAGACCTTTTCCGACTCCGTTGCCAAAAAACCCACGTTCCGAAATGCCTGGAAGCAAGACCGGCGCTGCCTGGTCCCCTTCTCCTGGTTCTATGAATGGGACCAGCACACGAAGCCAAAGCAGCCCTGGCGGATCCTGCCGGTCAGCGACCCCTTCCTGGTCATGGCTGGACTCTGGGACCAAAGTCCATTGCCTGATGGTGAAATGCTCGAGTCATTCACCATCGTCACCACCGGCCCCAACCGGTTGCTGACCGAAATCGGCCACCACCGCTCGCCCGTCATTCTCGACAGCACCGAATGGGACCTGTGGCTCAATGGGTCCAAAACTGCTGCCGAAGCCCTGATCCAGCCCCCACAGGATGACCTGATGCGGGCCCATCGTGTCACCACCCGAGTCAACAACCCCGGTTACCAGGGCGACGACCTGTTGACGGCACCAGCCGCCTGAGATTCACTTAAAACATCACCAATCCGCTATAAAAGATTGATTTCCCTAAGCCTTTGCTTCAGATAATCGTTGGCGGTAATCGGTTCAGGATAACGGTCGGGGTTCTCTTCGCTGATACAACCTGGCAGAGTCTTGATCAGAAAGTCCGGGTTGGGATGCAGAAAAAAGGGGATGGAGTAGCGGGATTGGCACGCAGCCTCGCCGGAGGGGTTGACCACTCGATGGGTGGTCGACGGAAAAACGTGGTTGGTCAGACGCTGCAACATGTCGCCGACGTTGACAACGATCGTGCCCGGAAGCGTCGTCACCGGCAGCCAGCTTCCCTGACGGGTGAGGATTTCCAGGCCCTGTTCTTTGGAGCCGATCAGCAGGGTGATCAGGTTAATGTCTTCGTGTCGGGCGGCGCGAACCGCACCGACCGCTGAATTGCCCAGAGGTGGGTAGTGAATCGGCCGCAGGATCGAATTGCCGTAGTCGATCTTGTCGGCAAACCAGTCGGCTTCAAGCCCCAGATCAAGCGCCAGGGCCGAAAGCAGCTTTTCGCCCAGCCTGTCGAGCGCTTCATATAGCTCGAGCGCGGTGACGCGAAAACCCTTGGCCTCATCCGGCCAAAGGTTTGGCTGCAGGACGTCGGGCATCGGATTGTCGGTCGTGAATTCACGACCGACATGCCAGAACTCCTTGAGATCAGGCACTGAATGATCTCGCGCCTGTTCGATACCAAAACCTGTGTAGCCCCGTGCGCCACCCCGTCCGGGCTGGTGAAAGGCTTGCTTGGTCGGAACCGGCAAGTCGAAAAACTCGCGGAACACCCTGTATGCGCGCTCGATCAGCCCATCGTCTACCCCGTGATCCCGAATCCCGACAAACCCGAATTCGCGCCAGCCCAGACCCAGTTTGCGGGTGAAATCATCGCTTCGACCGCTGAAGGCCCGCATCGACAGTACCGGGATGCCGGCGCCATCGGAACTCATCTACCCATGGCCCGGCTCACGGCGCCTGCCAGTTGTTCAGCCAGGCGCTGAACTTGCGCGGCTTCCGGACCCTCGACGGTGACCCGCACCACGGGCTCCGTACCCGACGGGCGCAGGATGACCCGACCTTTGCCATTGAGCTCGGTTTCAACCTCATGGACTGCGCTGGTGACCCCTGGATCACTGCTTACGGCGTCTCCAGCCTTGCCATTGATGGGCACGTTGATCATGGCCTGGGGGAACCTGGACATGCCGCCAACCAGGGAGGCCAGCGACTGTCGGGTTCTGGCCACGACTTCGAGCACCTGCAGGGCACTGACGATCCCGCAGCCGGTGGTAGAGCGGTCCAGGCACAGGATATGTCCGGAGGCTTCACCGCCCAGCACCCAGCCGTTCTCGCGGAGCTTGTCATAGACGTGGCGATCACCAACCTTGGAACGCTCGAAGGGAATATCGCGTTCGCGGAATGCTTCCTCCAGACCGAAATTGCTCATGACCGTGCCAACCACGCCACCAACCAGGCCGCCGTTTGCGCGGCGCGCATTGGCCAGGACAAACAGAATCTGATCGCCGTCGATGACCTGTCCATTGTGGTCAACCAGCACCACGCGATCACCATCACCATCAAAAGCGATGCCAAGATCCGCGTGTAAGGACACGACCTTTTCAGCCAGACTGGCCGGATTGGTTGAACCGCAGTCGTGATTGATATTCAAGCCGTCCGGCACGGCGTGAATCGTGATGACATCGGCGCCGAGTTCGCGGAAAACCTCAGGAGCAATCTTGTAGGTCGCGCCATTGGCGCAGTCGACGACGATTTTGAGGCCTTCGAACCGTGTTCCGTAGGGCACGGTCGCCTTGCAGTACTCGATGTAGCGGCCGACCGCATCGTCAACCCGGGTCGCCTTGCCCAGGCAATGCGGCATGACCTGGCTGATTGGTTGCTCCAGCCGGGCTTCGATCGCCAATTGCAGGTCATCGTCGACTTTCTCGCCCTGGCCGGAGAAGAACTTGATGCCATTGTCTTCATACGGGTTGTGCGACGCTGAAATGACGATACCGGCGACCGCGCCGAGGCTGCGGGTCAAGTGCGCCACGGCCGGGGTTGGCATCGGCCCCAGCAATTTGATATCGACCCCGGCTGCCGAGAAACCAGCCTCCAGTGCCGACTCGAAAAGATAACCGGAAATACGGGTGTCCTTGCCGATGACAACGGATGGGTGGTCAGCGCTGCGTTCGGCCAGCACCGATCCGGCCGCCCAGCCCAGCTTGAGAATGAAATCAACAGTGATCGGCGGGTCGCCCACCCGGCCCCGAATGCCATCTGTACCAAAATAACGCATCGTCATAGTGTTTTATTGTACTGCCCGCGTACCGCCATTGTGACCTTGAGCGCATCAACCGTGTCAGCCACATCATGCACCCGCAGAATGGATGCGCCGCGCT
>JBGTEC010000196.1:0-6920 GCA_041747995.1 Wenzhouxiangella sp. | reverse complement strand
GTGCCCGCGAGTTCATGTTGCAGATTGCCCAGAGCCCGCCTGGCAAGAAAATGGAACTGACCGTGTTCCGGGGCGGCCAGATGTTCGCCACCAGCGTCACCCTGATCCAGCAACCCCCCCTGGCCGGCTGAGGTCGGTGCGTCGGCGTCGGTGCGGCAGCGTGTCGGTGGTCAGTGGTCGGTAATCAGAAATCGCCCCCTGAAACCGGAAGCCCAACTAGCCAACTAGCCAACTAGCCAACTAGCCAACTAGCCAACTAGCCAACCAGCCGCACCGTCTCCCGTCTCCCGTCTCCCGTCTCCCGTCTCCCGTCTCCCGTCTCCCGTCTCCCGTCTCCCGTCTCCCGTCTCCCGTCTCCCGTCTCCCGTCTCCCGTCTCCCGCCTTACCTGTCACCTTTCACCTTTCCCCCGCACTTCTTCAAGCCCTCGGCAACGTCACCCCGCGCTGGCCCATGTACTTTCCTGCTCGATCCGCATACGAGGTCTCGCATTCCTCATCCGATTCCAGGAACAAGAACTGGGCAACCCCCTCGTTGGCGTAGATCCGGGCCGGCAATGGTGTGGTGTTGGAGAACTCCAGGGTCACGTGCCCTTCCCATTCCGGCTCCAGCGGAGTCACATTGACGATGATGCCGCAGCGGGCGTAGGTGGACTTGCCGAGGCAGATGGTCAGTACGTTGCGCGGAATACGGAAGTATTCGACGGTCCGCGCCAGGGCGAAGGAATTGGGCGGAATGATGCAGGTATCGCCCTTGAAGTCGACAAAGCTGTTGGAATCAAAATTCTTCGGATCCACGACCGCACTATTGATATTGGTGAATATCTTGAATTCGTCGGAACAGCGTCCGTCGTATCCGTAGCTTGACGTGCCATAGGACACCAGCTTGCGGCCATCGGCAGCCTGGCGGACCTGGCCTGGCTCGAACGGCTCAATCATGCCATGACGCTCGGCCATGGTTCGAATCCAGCGATCCGGTTTGATGCTCAAGATGATTCCCTCAAAAAAGCGAACCGCAGATTAACCCAGATGATCACGGCAAGAAAGTCGAGCTTACTCGACGATCCTGATCTTCGGCATCCGGATGCTCTGATTGCGCGACTGCAACGACAAGCGGGCCGCCACGCGGCGGGCGATTTCCCGGAACCGCAAACTGACCGGGTCTTCGGCATCGGCAGCGACGATGGGGAGACCTTCGTCGGTTGATCTTCCGAGGCTGGCGTTCAACGGAATCTGGCCAATCATGGCAAGGCCGGCCTCGGCCGCGATGCGCTGCCCTCCGCCGGTGCCGAAAACCGCTTCTTCATGCCCACAGTTCGAACAGATATGCGTGCTCATGTTCTCCACCACGCCGAGAACGGGAATCCGCACTTTGCCGAACATCGCCACCGCCCGCCGCACATCATCGACGGCGACTTCCTGCGGGGTGGTGACGGTCAGCACCCCGGCCACCGGAATGCGCTGGGCCAGGGTGAGCTGAATATCGCCGGTGCCTGGCGGCAGATCGACAATCAGGTAGTCCAGATCGCTCCACAGCGTTTCGGAAACCATCTGCTGCAGGGCCTGGGTCGCCATGGGCCCACGCCAGATCATGGCCTGATCGGTCTTGACCAGCACGCCAATAGACATCGCCTGCAGGCCGTGGGCCATCATGGGCAGGATGCGACGGTTCTCGGTGGTTTGCGGCCCGCCTTTCAATCCGAGCATTCGGGGCTGGCTTGGCCCATAGACATCGGCATCCAGAACGCCGACCGTCGCGCCCTCGGCCTGCAGCGCCAGGGCCAGGTTGGCCGCCACGGTGGATTTGCCCACCCCGCCCTTTCCGGAGGCAACCGCGATCACGTTGCGCACGCCTTCCAGTGGGCTCAGGCCGTTCTGAACCGCGTGCTGGGGGATTTCCCAGGTCACATCCACCGTGACCGCAGAGACCCCACCCGTCGCGACCAGGGCGTTTCTGACCACATCAGCCAGGGCATCGCGCCAGCCGGCCGCCGGATAGCCAAGCCGGATTTCGACCGCCGCCCTGCCCTCGCGCACGGCCAGGGCACGAACCGACTCACCCAGCGCCTGGCCGGTATGCGGGTCATGCAGGGCGGCAACGATTTGCTTGAACTGGGCTTCGGACTCGGTGGTCATGAAACAGGTTTCCTTGCAGGCATATCGATCATCCCGCCATTGTACCGAAGCCAGTCTCAAGCAAAGGGCGCGCGTGCGATAATAGCGGGCTGATTGCCACCCACTTCCAAGACAGAATCAAGCTGCCCATGACCGCCAAGCGACGCATCCTTGTCACCGCCGCCCTGCCTTACGCCAACGGCTCGATTCATCTCGGCCACATGCTTGAATATATCCAGACGGATATCTGGGCGCGATTCCAGCGCTCCCGCGGTCACGAAGTCTGGTTCGCCTGGGCTGACGACGCCCATGGCACCCCGATCATGCTGCATGCCCGCAAGCGCGGCATCAGCCCGAAACAGCTGATTGAGGAGATGAGCGCCGAACACCAGCGTGACTTCGCCGATTTCGGTTTGTCACACGACAACTTCTCCTCCACTCATGATCCGGCCAACCGCGAACTGGTCGAGCGCATCTGGCACCGCCTCAAGGCCGGCGGCGCGGTGACCACGCGCACCATCGAGCAGTTCTATGACCCCGACGGCAACATGTTCCTGCCCGACCGGTTCATCCGTGGCCGCTGTCCGCGATGCGGCGCCGAGGACCAGTACGGCGATTCCTGCGAATCCTGTGGCGCGACTTACGATCCGACCGAACTGGTTGATCCGCGCTCGGTGATCTCGGGGGCGACGCCGGTGATGAAAAAAACCGAACATTTTTTTGTGACGCTGGAGATGTTCCGGGAAAGCCTTCGCGACTGGGTCCGTTCCGGCGCGCTGCAGGACGAAGTCGCCAACAAGCTCGAAGAATGGTTCGGCGATAGCCTGCGCGACTGGGATGTGACCCGCGATGCGCCGTACTTCGGTTTCCCCATCCCCGGTGAAACCGACAAGTACTTCTACGTCTGGCTGGATGCCCCCGTCGGCTACCTGGCCAGCTTCAAGGCGATATGTGAGCGAGAGGGGCTGGATTTCGAAGAATGGCTCAAGCCCGGCACCGACACCGAGATGCACCATTTCATCGGCAAGGACATCATCTACTTTCACTGCCTGTTCTGGCCCGCCATGCTCGAAGGCGCCGGCCTGCGCCGGCCCACCAACGTCCATGCCCATGGTTTCCTGACGGTCAACGGCGCCAAGATGTCGAAATCGCGCGGCACCTTCATCAAGGCCCGCACCTGGCTGGACGAACTCGGCCCTGACTACCTGCGCTATTACTTCGCCGCCAAGCTCGGCTCGGGCCTGGCCGATATCGACCTGAGCCTGGATGACTTCCGGGCCCGGGTCAATTCGGACCTGGTCGGCAAGCTGGTCAATATCGCCAGCCGCTCGGCCGGTTTCGTGCACAAGTTCGGCCAGGGCCGCCTGGCCGGCGAACTGCCCGACCCGGCGCTTTACCAGCGCTTCATCGACGCCCACGAAACCATCGCCGCGGAGTTCGAGAGCCGGAACTTCCAGATGGCCGTACGACGCATCATGGCCCTGGCCGACGAGGCCAACCGCTACATCGACGAGAACAAGCCCTGGATTCTGGCCAAGGAAGCTGGACGCGAAGCCGAGGTCTTGGCAATCTGCACCCAGGGCATCAACATGTTCCGCGCCATGATGACCTGGCTGGCGCCGGTGATTCCACACACCGCAGCGGCTGCGGCAGAGTTTCTTGACACGCCACTGGATGACTTCGATGCCATCGGTGAGCCGCTACTCGGTCACCACATCAACAATTTCACGCCGCTCATCAATCGGGTCGAGCTCGAACAGATGGACCGCGTACTGGAAGCCAGCAAGGAATCGCTGGCGCAGTCCGACCCGGCCGCCGCCGCGGAACCGGTCGTGTCGGCCACGGAATCAGAGGAAAGCAACGTGATTGAATTTCCGGATTTTGCCAAAGTCGATTTGCGCGTGGCCCGAATCATCAAGGCCGAACTGGTCGAAGGGGCCGACAAACTGCTCCGGCTGGAACTCGATCTCGGCGCTTCGACCCGCCAGGTCTTCGCCGGTATCCGCGGCCACTACGACCCGGCCGAACTGGAAGGACGCCTGACCGTCGTCGTCGCCAACCTGGCGCCACGCAAGATGCGCTTTGGCATCTCCGACGGCATGGTTCTGGCCGCCAGCGAATCCGGCGGCACACCCTTCCTGCTCAGCCCGGACTTCGGCGCCGAGCCTGGAATGAAAATCAGTTGAGAGGTAAGAGGTAAAAGGTAAAAGGTAAAAGGATATAGGGAGCCGTACCCTTTCACCTTTTACCTTTTCACCTTTCCCCCTATACAAAATGGACCTGCTCCTCATCATTGTCTCGGCTGCCCTGGTCAATAATTTCGTATTGATCAAGTTCCTGGGCTTGTGTCCGTTTCTCGGCACATCGAGCAATGTCGAGTCAGCCATCGGCATGTCACTGGCCACGGCGTTCGTTCTCACCCTGGCCTCGGTGGCCAGTTTCATGCTGACCAGCTGGATCCTGGAGCCACTGGGGCTGATGTATCTTTCGACCGTGGCGTTCATCCTGGTGATCGCCGCCCTGGTTCAACTGACCGAGTTGTTCATGCGCCATTCGGCCCCGCTGCTCCACCGGGTTCTCGGCATCTACCTGCCGCTGATCACCAGCAATTGCGCCGTACTCGGGGTCGCGCTGCTGAACGTGCGCGAACAGCACAGCCTGTTGGAGTCCGCGCTCTATGGCTTTGGCGCCGCCCTCGGGTTCGGGGGCGTCCTGGTGGCGCTGGCCGCCGCGCGCGAACGCCTGGTCATGGCCGATGTGCCGCCGAGCTTCCAGGGCGCGCCAATCGGGCTGATCACAGCCGGACTGATGGCCCTGGCGTTCATGGGCTTTACCGGGTTCGCAAGGTTATAGGCATGGTCGCCGCGTTACTCACCCTGGCCCTGATGTCGCTGCTGATCGGCATGGTCCTGCTGTGGCTGGGCCAGCGCTTCCAACCCGACGAGAACTCCGTGGTCGAGCAGATCAACGCCATCCTGCCACAGACCCAATGCGCACAATGCGGCTATCCCGGTTGCCGTCCTTACGCGCAAGCCATTGCCGCCGGAGATGCGGACATCAACCAGTGCCCGCCGGGTGGCCAGGCCGGCGTCCAGGCGCTGGCCGACCTGCTGGGTACCGAAGCCAGGCCGCTGGATGAAGCGCGCGGCGAACACAAGCCGCCGCTGGTGGCCTTGATCAACGAGGATCGCTGTATCGGCTGCACCCTTTGCATCCAGGCTTGCCCGGTTGACGCGATCATCGGTGCGGCACGCCAGATGCACACTGTTATCGTCGATGAATGCACCGGCTGCGAACTGTGCCTGGCACCGTGCCCGGTCGACTGCATTGATCTGGTCAATCGACCGGAACCGTTCTACGTCTGGCCCGACCCGCACATCCTGCCGATTCGGGTGCGCGCCTCGTGACTGAACCCCTGCCCGGCGAACGACTGTTCAGCTTCCCTGGCGGCCTCAAGCTCCGTCATAACAAGAAGATTTCGTGCGAAACACCGCTGGCGACCGCCACCCTGCCGGACCGGCTCTACATTCCCCTGGGCCGCACTCGCGGCGAGCAGGGCGAACTGCTGGTTGCCGCGGGTGAGGTGGTACTGAAAGGGCAGCCGCTGACCCGGGCCGAACACGATTTCCAGGTTGTCGTTCATGCCGCCACCTCCGGCACCATCGCCGGTGTGGTCGAATGGCCGTCGAGCTGGCCGCCCGGTGGTACCCACCCTTGCCTGGAACTGGTTTCAGACCGGTCGGACCAGGCAGCTGATCCTCTGCCGCTCGGCAATTTGCCGACAGCCGACCCGCAGGTCATCATTGAGCACCTGCGCGAACAGGGCCTGGCGGGCCTGGGTGGGGCCATGTTTCCGACCGCGGCCAAGCTGCGCGGCGACTGGCCCGCACTGGATACACTGATTCTCAATGGCGCCGAGTGCGAACCCTGGATTTCCTGCGACGAGATGCTGATGCGCTCGCGCCCGGAAGCCGTGATCGAAGGCGCACTGATCCTGGCCCGGGCCATCGGGGCCAGGCGTGTGGTCATTGGCATCGAGGACCAGATGGGTGCCGTGGCGACGGCGCTCAATCGCGCCCGGCGCGAACTCGATGCTGACGATATCGTCACGGTGATCAAGGTCACCACGATCTATCCCGAAGGCGGCGAGCGACAGTTGATCCAGGTCCTGACCGGTCGCGAGGTGCCGCATGATGGCCTGCCGCAGGATTTGGGGCTGGTATGCCACAACGTAGCCACCGCCGTCGCGGCCAGGGATGCAATCATTGACGGCTTGCCCCTGATCGAACGAGTGGTCACGGTCACCGGCCCGGGTATTCAGCGTCCGCGTAATTTGGTGGCGCGGATCGGCACACCAATTGCGCACCTGGTCGAACAGGCCGGCGGTTACACCGATGATGCCGATCGCCTGATTCTCGGCGGTCCGATGACCGGGATTGCCCTGGCCAGCGACGATATCCCGATCACCAAGGGCAGCAATTGCATCCTGGCTCTGGTCACGAAGCAATTACAGCGTAGCCAGCCCACCCTGCCGTGCATCAACTGCGGCGAATGTGTTCGGGTCTGCCCGGCCAGCCTGCTGCCGCAGATGCTGTTCAAGGCCATCGCCAGCGATCAGCATGAACTGGCCGACGATCTCGACCTGTTCGACTGCATCGAATGCGGCTGCTGTGCCCAGGTATGCCCCAGCCATATTCCACTGGTCGATTACTATCGTCATGGCAAGGGCGAGTTGCGCCTGAAGGACCTGGACCAGCGCCGCGCCGCACTGGCCCGCCGGCGCTTCGAGAGTCGCGAGCAACGCCTG
>JBGTEC010000195.1:0-3993 GCA_041747995.1 Wenzhouxiangella sp. | reverse complement strand
CGGCCTCGGCCCGTTGCGCCGCAGCCCGACGTTCGGCCTCGGCCCGTTCCGCTGCGGCCCGACGTTCAGCTTCGCGTTGCTCCGCCGCTGCCCGTTCAGCACTTTCGGATTCAAAACGGTCTGCCATTGCCGCAGATTCCGACTCGGCTGGCTCTTCGACAACCGGTGCCGAGCCGCAAGCGGCCAGGGCGGCCGCTACCACCAGGGCAGCGAAGATTCGAAGTGTGTATTTGAAATAATCCATGCTATTAGACCTCCGCATTAGAACGAGTAGCTGACCGAGCCCGAGACAAAGTCCCGGTCGCCGAGCAGATTGTTGATGCCGCCACCGAAGAAACTGGTATAGGCAAAGTCGACCCGCCAGCGCGCCTGGTAGTCGAATCCGAGCCCGGCGGTGACCTGCTTGCGGCCCTGGATGAAATTGCCACCTGGCCCGGGTGTCACGCCCTGGACATCGTGATTGAACGCCAGGCGCGGGCTCATGTTCCACGCTGTGCCAAACACATTGTTATAGGTTGGAACGACCGCAACGCGATAACCCCAACTGAAGGCGGTGGCGAAGCCATCTCCAGTTGTTACCGGGTTGCGCAGGTTGCCACCTGACACAATAGAGGGGCCGCCGCCAGTGTCTGTGCCTGGCCCTTCAAAGCGCAACACGCTTCGATCCGGCAGGTTCCAGACGTGGGTGGCGCCAAATTCACCAATCAGGACGACCTGATCAGCCCTGACCCAGTTATTCGGCCCAACCAGATTGGTGAAAGTCACCTGCGCCTGAGAGACCTCACGACGTTCATAACCACGGATGAATTCACCTGGCGCGAACTCGCCAAGTTGACTGCGAAAGCGCAAGGCCTCCTCCGGGATCAAGGGATTGAGTGGTGAGAGCCCGGCAAACAACAACTCGACATCATCGACCTGCAACGGCAGATTGTCACGGTAGCTGACTTCACCACCGATCGACCAGCCGCCGACCGTGGTATTGAAACTGGCACCGAACAGGTTAATGTCTTCCGGATATTCGACAATCACCTGCCCGGTTGATACGGCAGGACTGGTTACAGCCACGCCGGAGAGCAGCGGGATTCGGCTGTGGTAACGCAAATAGTAAAGCCCGAATTCCGTGTCATTCAGCCAGGGGGCGAAATAACGCGTTGCAACTCCCCACTGGCCACCATTGCGTGCATTTCGGTTCTGGCCACGAGGAAAGGCGGCACTGCATCCGGCCGCTACCAGCGCGGGGGGCAGATCAAGATCGGAAGCTCCGAAATTGCCTTGCATGCACACAGGGTCGAAAAGGTCGGGGTTCCGCACCGGCTGCGGTACGAGGCCGAAGTTCAGCATCGCGAAGCGGCCACCGGCCGTGGCGAAGTCGTTGGTCGCAAAGAAGGTGCCCGAGGGCTCGGCCTCGACGGCGTCCCACTCAAACATGGCCACGGCTTCGACCGACAGGTTGCGCGTCAGGTCAATGCTGGCCCAGGCCATGTTCAATGGCAGGAAGGCATCACGCAGCTCGGCACCGGCGGTCCGCAAAGCGGTGATGTCGACCGGGTTGATCACGTTGATGCCGCCAGCCAGAAAGGTGCTTTCACCCCAGCTGACCACCTGGCGCCCCAGTCGCAGAGAAAGGGTCCGGTCGCCAACATCAAAGTCGCCATAAACGTAGGCATCCAGCAGACGGCCTCGCTGACCGACCCGATCTTGCGCACCACTCGGCAGTGCGTCCTTGTTGTTCAGGGTGAAGTCGTGAAAGAAGTTGCCCCGAACAAACGCGCCGTAGTTCCTGAATCGGATGTCCGCTTCCGAGGTAATGCGCGCGACATTGAAGATCGGATCCCACTTGTCGAAGTTGAGGTTACCGTCATCGGAGTTGGCTGAAAAACGGCCCGGCGCATCAATCTGCTGCTGGATTGGCAACTGGGATACAAACGGATTCAGGTTGGCCTTGCCGACCAGATCGTCGTCGCGACTCTGGGCCCGGAGACCGAGGCCGTAGGAAACAGTCGTATCGATATTGATGGACAGCTCACCACGGCTGAGCTCAAGGGCTTGCACCTGGTTGGCCGACAGGGCCAGACCAATGGCGCAAGCCAGCAGCGAGGGACGCAGATTGCGGCGCGGCCGACGATTCTGAGGTTTTTGATGTTTCATGCTTGTTCTCCCTTTTAGTCGTCGGTCTGAATTAGAGACGGATTGCCGATCACTACCGCAGCGCCGCCGGAGGCCACCATGCTTGCGGCCTGGCCCTGCATTTCTGCAGTGGCGGCAGGTGAGGCGGCCGGACTGAGCAGCGAACCGTGGTCGCCCACGATCATGCGAACGGCGCCGCGAATCCCCATCGGATCCTGGGTGGTTTCGGTAATGGGGTCGAGCCCCATGACGCGGATCAGCGGCTCGGTGCCAGCCAGCGGGAATCCGGGCACCGAGTTGGGAATGACTGCGTCCCCGGCGACCTGTTGCAAAAGGACGCTGTTGGTCAGCGCGGTTGTTGCGCCCCAGTTCACAGGATCGGCCGAATCAACAACGGTCTGGGCGATCAGCAGGAACTGGAAGTATTCGGGCGAAAACGGCTCGACACCGGCAGCTTGCAGACCGGCGCGAATGCGAGGCCCGAAGGCTTCCGATCCGTGCAGCAGGTAGGCGATGTTGCCACCGGGCACGGAGAGTACACCATTGCTGACCGTGGGCTCGACGGCCAGGAAGGGAATGCCGGCCATGGCGCCGAGGGACATTCCGACAAAATTGATATTGGATCCGTCGAGGTCTCCGAGACCATCGCCGTTGAGATCGATGAACGGGACATTGAGCGCCAGCACCGAAAGGTCGGCCTGGGCCTGGCGTAGGTTGTCACGCGAGGTCAACAGGCTTTGCAGGTTGATGAACCAGGCACCCGAAGGATCGATGTTACCGTCCGGACCGGGAGCACCGGTCTGGTTGTTTTGAAAATCCAGATCGAAAGTGCGTTCGTTGGCAATCGGCGCGAACGGCGTGTTGCCTACGTAGAGCGGACTGGTCACATCAGTAATGCCGTGCAGGGGCTGGTCAATGGCAATGACCGCAAAGCCAATTGAGGCCATAGTATCGGCAATGGCCAGCATATTGGTCCGGTTACCGGTGATGCCGTGCTGGAAAATGACGACCGGCCAGCCGGAGGCCGGGCGGACCTGGCCGGAATTGGCATTCGGAACGGTCATCAATACCGGCACCCTCTGACGATCAGTTTCAACCGGGAACGGATTGGCGACTGTGATATTGGTCGAAGTCGGATCCAGCCCGAGGCCATCGAATGGCGGGATGTAGGCACCGGGCGCAGCGCGCCAGAACTGGTTCAACGGCGCCGTGGGATTGCCCGTTGTCGGCACACCCAGATAATAGGGTACTTCCATGATGCCGAGATAGAGATCAGCGATGCCCGGTGAGGCACCCGGCGGCAATACATCGGCTGTGGTCAGACACACGCCCGGGGCCAGGCAGGCCTGAGCGATCTGGCTCGAAGTGGGCTGAGCTACCGAACGCAGCAGACTGAGGACCGGGGTGATCGACTGGGTCGTCGCGGTAAATGACAGAACGATATTGTCGCGATTGACGCCAGCCGAGGCGGCAGCGGCTTCCTGTGCATTGGTCAACTGGCGCAGCGGCTCAAGTGCTTGCGCCGTGGCATCGGGGAGCAGCGGATCAGTACTGACGCCGTCTGCGGTCACCAGTGGTTCGGTGCGCTGAGAGATAAAATAAGTCTGGGCCGGCGTAGCCGGATTGCCTTGCGGATCACGAATGCCGTTGGTCACGACAGCCATGTAGCCGGTCATCTGATCCAGTGGCCTCAGCGGAACGATGACGACGGTCCGGCCGGTCGGATCGGTCGGGGTTGCCGCGGCCACGTAGTCCTGGCCTGGAACCAGTTCGCGATTGACGCCCTGGACCGCAATGGTGCCGAAGACAAACTGAACCTCGAACAGACGAACCGAACTGCCCGGCACGACAGTCGCCGGGTCAACC
>JBGTEC010000194.1:0-3034 GCA_041747995.1 Wenzhouxiangella sp. | reverse complement strand
GCCTCTCTTCGAGCTATCCGTTCCCGACCCGCCTTGCCTTCCGCCTGGTCCAGCCGAATTCACTAAGTCCAACCGGGCCAAGTCACTTCGCGCTCGCAGAAATGTGGCAGAATCCAGAACTGATTTCATTACATGCCTGGCCAGTTATCCCACGCCGAATTGGTCGAGCACGGCTTGGCGTAGCTGGTCGAGGAACTCGACGATGGTGTGGGCCTGGTCGATATCGAAGTGGACGGGGATGATTCGCAGGGTCATGAGATGGTTTCCTTGTGATGTGCGCGCTCAGGCGGCTTGTTGTTTGATCAGTTCGTCGTGGGAACGCCAATGCGGTTGGATGAGTACGCTGTTGACATCGGCGATGGCGACGATTTTGCGGATTTCGCGGGCGGCTTCGATGAGGCTGCCATAGCAGAGATTGGGGCACAGCCGGAGGTTGCCCTGGGCGCTACGGATGATGAGCTCGATGGCGGCCTCGTTGAAGCTGTTCAGGCCCATCCTTGCGGTCTCCAGCTCCCTGACGATGTAGCGCTCCATGTCCTCGTCGTTGAGGGGTTTGATGGTGGCTGAGTAGGTGATCCGGCTCTTGATGTCGCGATTGACGATCAGCGCCAGATAGTGCAGCAGGTCGCGCTGGCCGAACAGGATCAGGTTGTGCTGCTTGGGGAACTGCTCGAACAGCAGGCGCAGTTTGCGCAGCGCCGTCATGTCGAGCAGATGGGCCTCGTCGATGAGGATGTAGAGGGTGTTGCGCTCGCGGATGAGCCCGAAGGCGCGGCCGATCAGTGCCTTCTCCAGGTCCTTGGCTGGTGCCTCGATTTTGAAGGACTCGGCCAGTTGCTTGAGGATGGCCAGATAGGTATTCAGGGTACGCGAGCAGGAGGCCACGGTGATGTCGCGTTCCTGACCGAGCTGCTCGATGTACTCCCGGAGCACGCTGTTGCCAACCCCGGGTTCGCCGACGATCACGGAGAAGCCACCCTGCTGACGAAAATCGATCAACTTGTGTTCCAGGCGGTGCAAACAGCGCCACCCGTGCCGGGCATCGTTCTGGCCGGTGGCGCGCCAATAGGCGCTTTCCACGGCCATCCCCAGCAACAACGCCGACAGGAAGGCAAACAGATGGGCGGCGCTGTAGCGTCGCCTGGGCAGCACACTGGCCACGTACAATGGAAAGGTCTGACCACAACCGCTGTGCTGGTAGCGGTTGCACAGCACCCGTTTGCCGACGGCTTCGCGCTCATGACTGGAGCGCTGCTTGTAGATGGCCCCAAGAGAAACCAGTTGGTCGGATTTTGAGCAGTGTGGGCAGCGCGGGGGCTCGGGCTGGCTATCAAACGACAGGGTGAAACGGTCCAGGGCTCCAAAATCCATGAAAAATCGCGCCATGGCGTGGATTAAACAAAAATGATCAATCGACTGCAAGCCGGCCGGAAGTTTTCAGGGGAAAATCCGCTTAGCCGAATTTCCGTTGTAACGGAATAGCGGTGCTACGAGATCAACTTTGTCGAAAACTGGGTGATACTACGGCCCTATTGGGAAATAACACAGAGTGACACGCTGTATCGCTGTCTTGACCAAGCTGGTTGCGCACAAGGGTGCGATTAGGACAGAGACCAATATGAAGGTCTATCCAGATAAGTCTTCGAACATATGGAAGATTTGGCGCGCCTGACAGAATTGCTGCGGCGCTGCGCGCCTTGCCCTTCGGGCTGTCGCTGCCGCTCCACTGAAGACCTCCGGCCGCGAATACCTATAGTGGCCATCAACTTGTCTGATATACCCGGCGACTTCCAGGCCATACTTTAATAAGGAAGAAGATGCCGCGAGGTTTACAGCGTCCGCTACAGCGCAGCTTAGCGCAGACAATGGAGGGAGTGCGGTTTCGTTGAAGGCGATGACGCGCTCCCGGAATGCCGTGGCGCGTGGCGCTGCCTCTGAAGTCAGGTCAAGTCGCGGGGGTTGGCGGGCAACTGCTGCCGATAGTGCATCACGGTCACGACTTCCACATGCTTATCACGTTGGCGATAGATGATCCGGTAAGGTCGTGACAGCAGCTCGCGCAAGTCGTCGTCCGGATACTCAGGCACCCTGCGGCCGCTGTGTGGAACAGTCTCAAGCTGAGCGACACGAGCAACCAGCCGCCTGATCAGCGCGTCGGCATCTCGGGGGGCGTCCTCGGCGACATGTTCATGGATGGCGGCAAGCTGAGCCTGCGCCTCGGCCGACCAGATAACCGTCATTCACTCAGGCCAAGGGATTCCAGTAGGGCTTCGCTCGTGTAAGTGCGCCCGGCATCAAGATCGGCCAACCCGCGCTCGATGGATCGACGCACGGCGATTTTATAAGCCACATCGTCCCAGGTCGCATTATCGGGCAACTGCTCGATCAGGTCTCGAGCCTTGGCCTTCACGGTGTCTGCTTTCGCTGCCATGTGGTCCATTCTACCTCTCCTCGTTTTCATAGTCAGCCTTGCGCTCGAGCGCATCCAGAACATCTTCCGGAGTCGGCTCCAGATCACCCTGCCTCCGCGCCTCCCGAACCCTCTCAGCCACAGCCTCAGGCAGCCTCGCCGGGTGGGTCGCTTCGTGGGTAAAAAGTACGGGACATAAAAAGTACGGGACACGCGAGATCTGATGACGGGCGCCTAAGTCGACGTTGGGTTTAGTTCATTTCCATGCCGCGCATTCGGCAGTGTCTCGAATAGGAAGTGCAGGTAGGCATGCGGCTCAAGGTCATTGGCCTTGACGGTTTCGATCAGGGTGTAGAGCATCGCGCTGGCCTCGGCACCGGCCGGGCTGCGGATAACAACCACGCCTTGCGACCGACGACAGGTCAAACGGGACATCCACGATTCAGGCTGGATTGACCGATGTGGCGGCGCGGCTCTGAAAACTGGGATTTGCAAACGCGCCAGCAGCTTTGGGGCCATCAAGGCGCTGCTAGAAGTCCCCATTTGGGCAGTCTGAACAAAACTTGCGAGCGACAGGCGCGCCAAGGCAGCCGGAGAACCGGCCGAGCCAGAGGGGCGCTCCTA
>JBGTEC010000193.1:0-8102 GCA_041747995.1 Wenzhouxiangella sp. | reverse complement strand
TCGGACGTAGAATCCGCGATCGGCACCGCGCGGATCGTCGGCGAAGAAGTCGCGGTCACGGTATTGCAGCCCCAGCACGCCGCGCCAGTTGCCAATCGGGTTGTGCACAAGCTCCAGGCGGGTGTCGAGTTCGTCGTTCTGGAAGGCGGCTTCAACCGTGGTCTCGTCCAGCTCACCGCCGGCCGGGCTGCGATCGAATTCGAATTCGACTTCTTCCTGTTCGAACTCGGTATAGGCCAGCTTGAAGCGGGCTAGCGAAAACCCGGGCAACGGATTGTTGAACTCGCCTCGCAGGTCGAGGCGGTCATACTCGGCGAATACCCGCTCGAAGTCATCGGACTGACCACCCTGGTCGCGCGGCCGGGCATCGAAGTTCTCCGGGATGCCGTAGTCGGTCTCCCAGGTGCTTACGCCAACGCCGAAATGGCCCCAGTCGCCGCGGAATACACCGCTGACCGCAACCGAATCGGTATCGATGCTGCTGATCCGCAGCTTGCCGCGGTTGCCCGCGGTCTGGTCCTCCTGCTGGAAGCCCTTGATATCGAAGTCACTGGTACGGCGGAGGCTGTAGTCTGCGCGCAGGACGAAGGATTCTGCCAATGGCGCCTCAATGGCGAGCCGGCCCTGCCGGTCATTGCCATTGAAACCATAAGACACCGCGCCATCGACCCGCGCGCTTTCTCCAGACAAGGGCGAGAAGCGTGAAGTCACGATGTTGACGACGCCGCCGGCGGTGCCACTCCCGTAGAGCAGGGTGGACGGACCGCGGAACACTTCCACCTGGTCGGCCCGGGCCGGATCCAGCCCAATGGCATGATCGGCGCCTTCACCGGAGACATCCGCCGTGCTCAGGCCATCTTCCAGCACCTGAACCCGTGAGCCCTGCAGGCCGCGCACCACCGGTCGACCAACACCCGGACCGAAGTCAGCGTTGGCGACCCCCGGAAGCCCATCCAGCAGCTCGCCCAGCGTGGCGGCGCGACGGCGGTCAAGCTCGTCCCCAACCAAGACGCTGACCGGGCGAATGATCTCATCCACCGTGCGGTCGCCCAGCGGATCGGATACGACGATAATGCGGTCAAGTTCGGTCGTGCTTGAATCTTCCTGGGCCAGCAACGGCAAGCTCACGGAGCCGGCCAGAGCGAGCGCAATCATGCTGGGAAGCGTATTCTTCGGGTGCATCAACAAACTCCTTGATAAATACAGGGTTACAGGAAATGTAATGTTATATGGTAACAGAATGTCTTTTTGTGCACGGACTTTTTCAGATTGACAACAAGGGAGCGAGCCGATAGGCTGAGAGTCAGTCTACGAAATCGCACATACGACTGTAGTCGTTAGGTCTCGCCGTTCCCGATCATAAAGAGAGCACCGCAGTGACGCCAGCCCCGACCCGCTCAGAATTGCGCATACTTCAAAGCCTCTGGACTCATGGCGCATCAACCGTTCGAGAGGTTCATGAACGCCTTAAAATGGACGGCGTGGTGAGTTACACCACAACTCTCAAGCAAATGCAGATCATGCACGGAAAGGGGTTGCTTGAACGAGATGACTCCGAGCGCGCGCATGTATTCCGCCCGGTGATTGGCCAGGACGAAACCCAGCGCGCCATGCTGGGCGACTTCATGGGGCGTGTCTATGAAGGCTCGGCCTCCCGCCTGGTACTGCAGGCCCTGGGTATTTCCAAGCCTGCCAGTGCTGATGAGCTGGAGCAGATTGATCGTTTGATCCAGCAATTGCGCGAGGAATCGACACAGTCAAGCGATCCTGAGGGCTGAGACCATGGAGTGGATGACGACCACGCTGGTGCAACACATCGGCCTGACGCTTGTGCACTCCGTTTGGCAGGGGCTGTTGATCGGCCTTTTGTTTGCAGCCAGCATGGCAATAACCCGCCCGGCACGCGCCGCCACACGCTACAACCTGGCGGTTGCCACCCTGGCAACGCTTGCAGTGTTGCCGGTCATCACGTTTTGCTGGCTGGTCTCGCTGTCAAAACCCGGCTCTGTCACCGATCAGGCAAGCGGGGGTGTCGAGACGCTCGCGATCATGGTTCAACAGGAGGCCTCAACCGCCGCCGGTTTGCTCACCTGGGTGGTCGCTTTCTGGCTGGCTGGCGTCATCATGCTGTCGCTGCGCCTGCTGATCGGCTGGCGCTACCTGAACAAGTTGCGTTTGTCGGCCGACCGTATCGCCTGCGCGCACATGGAGCCGGCACTGGCCCGCTTGCGCAACAAGTTCGGCATTGCCCGCCCTGTTCATGTCGCTGCATCAAAGCTCATTCATTCACCGCTGGTCATCGGTTGGCTCCGACCACTAATCCTGTTTCCACCAGCGCTGGTCAACCAGTTGCCCATGCAGCAGATCGAGATGATCCTGGCTCATGAGCTTGCTCATATCCGCCGCCATGACCATTTGATCAACCTGTTTCAAACCGTGATGGAAACTTTGTTTTTCTATCAGCCAGCGGTCGCCTGGGTGTCACGGCGAATCAGAATCGAGCGCGAGAATGCCTGTGACGACCTGGCTGTCTCGGCCACCCATGATCGCCTGGCCTATGTCGAAATGCTGGCCGCTCTGGAACAACTCCGCCAGCCCGGGTCGCGTCTGACCTTGGCCATTCAAGGCGGTCAGATCCTCAGCCGTATCCGTCGTCTGGTCGAGCAGTCCAGGCCGATCCGGCAGCGCGGCGTTACTTTGCCGGTCATTCTTCTGATCTCGTTGGCGGCGGGCGCGACCGGTTTGTTCGTCATGCCGAAAGAAAAGGCCAGTATCGGTCTTGAGTCCGAATTCGGAGAAGCACCTGAAAAACGCCATTTGGCGGAATTTCTCGAACCCGAGCAAGGCAGCATCGAACCGCTGCCTGAACCAGAGATTGCAGAAGCTACGATGCTGGTTGCCCCTGCTGCCATTGTGCTGGAACAACCCGAGCCATTGGTTATCGCGAAGCGTTCCATCTCTTACAGTGCACGGACAGAAATGGCCACACCCGCGCCTGAAACTGGATTATTGACCGAGTCCGCTCAGGCGTTCGACGATGCGCTTGAACAATTTGCCGTAGCCGCCGATTCGGTGCACACAGAAACCGCCTCGCCGGCCATGGCCGAAGAAACGCTGCCGCTGGTTACCAGCCAGAAAGAGCCTGACCAGGCCGATACAGATTTGTTGCTAATGGCTGCAGCCATCCCGGACCCAACATCCGCCCCAAAGACCGCGCCATCAATGGAAGTCGACCCTGAGCCCATAACCGGAGGCGCCTTGGTTCATCGGGTCGAACCCGACTTTCCAGCGCGCGCACGCCGACAGCTTTCCGAAGGCCTGGTTGAGCTTGAATTTCAGGTTGACGCCCACGGGTCGGTCAGAGACATCCAGGTGATCCGTGAAACCCCGGGCGGCCTGGACTTTGGCCGCTCTGCAACCGCAGCGGTCCGGCAATGGCGATTTGAGCCCTTTCGCCAGGGAGGCAACACCATTGAGCGGCTGGTGCGGATTGAGGTGGAGTACACCTCGCCGGAAGGCTGCATTGAGACCGTGGCCTCACGCATCCCGCGCTGCTGATCGGCGGGCCAGCCGCTCGTGACCCCGAACCGGGCTTCACCCATGCTCATGCGACCGTCCTTTCCGACCATGCGCTTTAGGATATGAGCCGCGTTTTGCGTGTATTATTGAGAATTGTATTAATGGAGTTACACGATGTATGCACGAATTGCAGTCGCCGGCCTGGTTGGTATTCTGAGCGCTGGCGTGGCGACAGCGGTCGCCGAGCAGCCCAATATCAATCCGGGCATGTGGGAGTACACCAACACCATGACGTTCGAGTCCGAATTCCCGATTCCGGACCAGACCAACACCTCGACCGATTGTGTCACCGCCGAGGATATCGCCGAGGGGGATGCTTTTATCGAGGAGATGGAAGGCTGTGAGCTGACCCGTCGCGACATGCGCCACGACAGCATGGACTACGTCATGGAATGCACCGCGCCTGACGGTTCCACCGTTACGATGAATTCCCGAATTGACTTCAATGGTGATAGCGCCTCAGGCGTCATCAACGGCGATCTGGAAACACCCATGGGCCCGATGAAAATGACCATCCAGATGGAAGGTCGTCGTATCGGCGAGTGCTGATCGCAGTCCGTAATGCCAATGCAAAAGCCCCGGAGTCCGGGGCTTTTTTTTGCCTGAAGCGGTGTCGCTTACGAACCCAGCCCCGCCAATGCGCCGCGGTGGATTTCGGGGTTGTAGTAGCGCGTCTGGATGCCGCTGGCCTTGAAGCGGGCCGGGTCAACAGCATGAAGTCTGCCATTTTTTCTGGCCTGGGTGGCTGACCACCAGCCAGACGGATAACAGGGCTGGGGAAAGGCCAGGGTCTTGACTTCGCTGAAGCCGGCCTGGTTCATATTGCCGCAAATACCGTTGATGAGTTCCTGGTGCAGCAGCGGCGATTCGCTTTGCTGCACCATGATGCCGCCGTCGGCCAGCGCCCAATAGCAATCGGCGACAAAATCAGGCCCGAACAAACCTTCGGCCGGCCCGATGGGATCGGTCGAGTCAACGATGATCAGGTCCAGGCTGCCAGCGTCGAGGTTTTTGACATGGGCCAGACCGTCATCAAAGATCAACTCAGCCCGGGAGTCACCATTGCGTGCACACAACTCCGGGAAATGCTTTTCGGCCAGCCGGGTCACCTGCTCGTCAATCTCGACCTGGGTGCAGTGCTCGACCGTATCGTGCCGCAGCACCTCGGACAATGTCCCGCAATCGCCGCCACCGATGATGAGCACACGCTTCGGCTCTGGATGGCTGAACAGCGCCGGGTGGGTCAGCATTTCATGGTAGAGATAGTTGTCGCGGGTGGTCAGCATCACAAAGCCATCGATTACCATCAGATTGCCCCAGTGGGTGGTCTGGTATATGTCGATGGTCTGATAATCGGTCTGTTCGTGGGCCAGGCGCGTCTCGATCGACCAGGACAGGGCCGAACCGGCATCGGTATGAACCTCGGTAAACCACTTCTGATGGCTGGGCAGCATCGTATCGACTTTTGTTTTGAGTGTTCGCGCATGGTACCGAAAAGACACGGCTGACGGTGTGCGGGCGCAAAGCCCGGTTACAATCCTGTTCTTTACGTCACGGCCCGTTCAACTCATGCCCAAGGATCTGGTAGACCAGGCGCGCAAACGCTATGCCATCGACCGCTGGTCGGAAGGCTTTTTCGATATCAATGACAGCGGTCAGCTTTGCGCCCGACCCGAAGGCAAGGCCGGTGAGCCACTGGCCCTGTCCGAGATCGTCGCCCAGGCCCAGCGCGAGGGCCTGCGCCTGCCTCTCCTGATCCGGTTTCCGCAGATCCTCGTAGCACGTGCCCGCCAGTTGGTCGAGGCCTTCGGCCAGGCCATTGAGCAGCTCGACTATACAGGCAGCTACACCGCCGTTTACCCGATCAAGGTCAACCAGCAATCCAGCGTGGTGCGAACCCTGGCCGGGGTCGAGGGTCTAGGTTTGGAGGTCGGCAGCAAGCCCGAACTGATCGCCGCGCTGGCTATCGCCCGGCCCGGCACGACCATCATCTGCAACGGCTACAAGGATGCAGCCTACATTCGTCTGGCCTTGGGCGGCTGTCGGCTCGGGCTCAACCCGATCATCGTGATTGAGAAACCGAACGAATGGCCGCTGGTCGAGCGCGAAGCACGTCGGCTTGGCGTGGAACCAACCGTGGGCGTGCGCTTGCGTCTGTCGTCTCTCGGGACAGGTAACTGGCAGAACACCGGCGGCGAGCGGGCCAAGTTCGGTCTGGCCGCCAGCCAGGTGCTGGACCTGGTCGAGGCCATGCGCAACGCCAATTGCCTCGGCTGGCTCGGCCTGTTGCATTTTCACATGGGCTCGCAAATGTCCAACCTGCGCGATATCCAGCGCGGGGTTCGTGAAGCCGGCCGCTACCTGACCGAACTGGTCGAAGCGGGCATCAAGGTACGCTACCTTGATATCGGCGGCGGCCTCGGTGTCGATTACGAGGGCGGCGGCACGCGCAGCTTCTGTTCGATGAACTATTCCCTGACCCAGTACGCCCACGCCATCGTCGCCGGCATCAGCGAGCTTTGTCACGAGCGCGATTTGCCGATGCCGGACCTGATTTCCGAATCCGGGCGCGCGCTGACCGCCCACCACGCCGTGCTGATCACCAACGTCACCGCAACCGAGCGCCTGCCGCGTCATGCCGGCCCGGTCAGCGACCAGGATCATCAGCTGATCCGCAACCTGGCCGAAGTGCTCGAGCTGGCCGACAGCCGCGAACCGGAAGAATCCTTTCTCGAAGCCGAGCACCTGCTCGAGGAGGGGCGCAACCTGTTTCTCTATGGCGATCTGTCATTGACGGACCGGGCACGGATCGAGCCGATGTATTACGCGATCCTCGACCGGATCGCAGGCCAACTGGACCCTGAGCATCGGCGCCATCGCGAGCTGCGCGAGCGGATCCGCTACCAGTTGTCGGACAAATATTTCATCAACCTGTCGATCTTCCAGTCATTACCCGACATCTGGGCGATTGACCAGGTTTTTCCGATCGTGCCGCTGATCCGGCTGAATGAAACGCCGACCGAACGCGCCGTGCTCGAGGACCTGACCTGCGACTCCGACGGCCGCATTGATCAGTACGTCGACCGGGGCCTGCTCGAACCCACCCTGCCGGTCCACGCCATCGCCCCCGGCGAGATCTACCTGCTCGGTATTTTCATGGCTGGCGCCTACCAGGAAACCCTGGGTGACATCCACAACCTGTTTGGCGACACCGACAGCGTCGATGTCCACCGTGACGGCAAGGGTTTCAAGCTCGACAACGCGCGCGCCGGAGACTCTGCCGATGTCCTGCTGGAAATGGTCGGCTACGATGCCCGCGCCCTGATGACCGCCTGCCGGGCGCGCGTGGCCGCCGCCGGCCTGGAGCCCGACGAAGCCGACCGGCTGGAACGGCTGCTGGCAGAAGGCCTGTCGGCCTATACCTACCTCGAAACCACGGGAAACAAATCATGAAAACCGGCTGGATTGGATTGGGCGCCATGGGCTGGCCGATGGCAGGCCACCTGCATCGGACAGGACAACTCACCTCTATCTGGAATCGCAGCAGGGGAAAAGCCGAAGCCTTCGCAGAACAACACTCAGACGTGACGGTGGCTGACAGTCTCGGCAGCCTGATCACAGCCGTGGATGTGATCGCAGTCTGCGTCTCGGCCGATGATGATCTGCAAACGATCATCAACGACATGATGAGTAGCTTCAGGGCCGGTCAGATCGTTGTTGATCACTCCACGGTCAGCCCGACCACAGCGCGCGAGATTGCTACCCACCTGAAAGAGATTGATGTCGGTTTTGTCGATGCGCCGGTAACCGGGGGCGTCGAGGGCGCGGTCAAGGGCACGTTGGCGATCATGGCCGGCGGAAGTTGGGACCACTTCCATGCCTTGAAACCGGTCTTCGCTGCCTATGCAAAGGTCAGCCATCATCTTGGCCCCAGCGGCTGTGGCCAAGCTGCCAAGGCTGTCAACCAACTGATGGTTGCTGGAATCGCCGAGGCCGTATGCGAGTCCCTGGCGCTGATGGAAACCCTGGATCTCCCGCGCGAAGCCATGCTCGAACTGCTCGCCGGGGGTGCGGCGGGCAACTGGTTCCTCGACAAACGCGGCCGGACCATGCTCGCCGATGAGTTCGAAGTCGGCTTCGCCCCGGCCCTGCTGGTCAAGGATCTGAAGATCTGTAAATCCCTATGCGACGAGGCTGGATTCGAATCCAAAGTAGTCGATCTGGCGTTGACCGACTACGGGGCACTGGTCAAAGCCGGCGAGCCCGGCCGCGACATCTCCGCCTTGATACGGCAGAAATTGACGCGGTAGTAGCTGGTACAAAGGTACAAAGGTGAAAGGTTAAAGGGAAAGGAATTTCTCCCGACTTCACCTTTCACCTTTCCTGATTAGCGTCGTGTCTCAGTCGAAAGCCAACAATCCCCTGACATCACCGCTGCACGCCGGCCTCAAGCGGGAGGATTCGCTGAAGGCCTCGCCACGCGTCGAACTGAAGCGGATCCTCCCGCTTGAGGCCGGCCTCGA
>JBGTEC010000192.1:0-10627 GCA_041747995.1 Wenzhouxiangella sp. | reverse complement strand
GCGACGGCCAGTCCTGCGCTCGCGCGCCTTGCCCACGACGCTTGTGCGACGGCTGAGCGTGACCTAATTTACCGCATGGCCCACTAGATTGCGCCGCTTTCGGTGTCCTTACACAGCATCAGTAAACCAGAGTGGCGACTCCAATCGCTGCAAGTGTCGCGATGATCGGGATCACCACAGTGACGACGAAGATGTCGCGGTAGGCCTCGCGATGTTTCAGGCCCATGATGGTCAGCATGGCGATGACCGCGCCCGAGTGCGGGAGAGAATCCAGGCCGCCGCTGGCCAGGGCAGCGATCCGGTGCAGGGCCTGTGGATCCACACCCATGGCCAGGTAGGTTTCGGCGAAGGTCTGCATGAAAATCTGCAAACCTCCAGAGGCCGAGCCGACGATACCTGAAACCACGCTCACCGACGCGGCCACCGACACCAGGGGCGGCAGGTCCAGTCCGATGATGGCCTGGGCGAAGGTGGCAAATCCTTCGGTCTGCGTGACAACCCCGCCAAAACCGATCACCGCAGCGGTATTGAGCAACGGCATGACGCTGTCATTGGCGCCTGCACCCAACGCATCCATGGTCCGCTCGCGCAACGAAGCAAAGAAAAACACGCTGAACAGCGAACCCAGCACCAGCGCAAAACTCGGCCACAGGATCGGCTGGGAATTGGCAAAGGCAAACAAAGGACCGACAAGCGGCGTGCCACTGTCGACCAGCCCCACGGCCATGGCAAGGCGCGGCACCAGGATACTGCCGAGCACGATCACCAGGGGTAGCAACGACATCTGCCAGGACGGCCCGTGCTCCAGCCTCGGGGCGAGCTGCTCCATTTCCATGTCGCGCTGGTTCGACTCGTAGCCCTCATCGACAGCACGTGCCTTGCGCCATTGCCATTCCAGGTAGACCATGCCGAGCCCGAACATCACCGCCGCCGCCGCCAGCCCGGGGCTGATGCCGGCAAACAGGTCGGTACCCAGCGCCGAGGCGGCAATCACGTTATGGATCGAGGGCGTACCCGGCAGCGCGGTCATGGTGAAGGTGCCCGCCCCCAATGCCACCGCGCCGCAGAACAGCCGCTTGGGCAGATTGGCCTCGCGCATCAGAGCGATGCCCAGCGGGTAGACAGTGAAAATCACCACGAACAGCACCACCCCACCGTAGGTCAGCACTCCGCAGGCCAGCACCGTGACCAGGATGGTGCGCCGAATGCCCAGCCAGGCAATGATTGCATTGGCCACCGAGGCCGCCGCTCCACTTGCCGACATCATTTTGCCGAAGATCGCGCCCGTCAGGAACAGGATGAAGAACTGCCCGGCAAAGGTAAACGCACCCAGCGGGCCAGTCGGAAAATAATCCAGCAGTGTATTGGCCATACCGAGCTGATTGGTCACCCCCACAATCAGACTGGCCACCAAGGCGGCGACAAGAATATTGATACCGCGCAGCGCCATCAGAATCAGCGCCGCGAGCCCCAGCAAAAGGCCAATGTTTGCGATCATCCCGTCACGACAAATCGGGTCCAGGCGAACAGACGGTCCGAAAACTGTACCGCTCGCGCAGCCCATCGGCCCAGGATCGAGCGGACCCATCGAGACCTGGTCCCTGAAGTGATCGGCACTAAACCACGCAGCTGCTGGTAACGATCAAAGCCCCTGTACTGGCGTGAAATCAAGGCGCGTTTCGGAGTCGCGAAGCGTGACCAGGCCCAGGCAAACCGATCCTGAATTCGGCTCAGTTCGCCTCGGCTCTCTTTGAATGTGTGAGATCGTACTGGCACGAACCGGTACGCAGGGTGAAACCGGATGGGAAAGTGGAGCGGTCGAAGATCACCTGCGCCCGACCCCAATTGCTCGACGCATAGCCGTCGGGCCCGGTCAACGTCGACGAACATCGCCCTTTGCCCGGCCCGATCCAATAGCCGCCGTGGCTCGATCGATTATTCAAGGCACCCGGCAAGCCGTCGATATAGACCATCGCACGCGAACCTTGATAGGGAACATTGATGAGGGCCGTGTTGCCGCGATCTTCCTGGTAGACGGCCTGACCGTCCTGCATCCGCCACGTTTCATCGGCTGAGGCAGAAACGGAGACAAGGCTAATGATGATTGCAGTGCAAATTTTCTTGAACATTTCGGGGCGTCCCTTTTTGTATGTTTTGATATCCGCTCAATGCTTCAACGCAAGAGCAAACCCCCCGACGCCATGCTGATATCTCAATGTAACGACACCCAATATACTACAAACCGTTAAGGAGTCTCTGAGCGGGTCTCTCGCGTCCGGGCTCAAAGTAAGAGCGAGCCTCTGCCGCAATCCCACCTTTGATCGCGGCCAGAGGTCCGCTCCTGCAATTGTTTGCTCCACGAAAGCGGGTCCCGAGGCTAACCCGATTCTGCGAGTGCTTTCAGCAAGGATCATTAGTGTACCCTGAAGGGGTCAGGACATATGTCCGCCGCAGCCAACGCCGCAATCCTGCATTACATTAAATCGAACCCAGGACATGCCCGCCTTTCCGGTGGCCGCAAACTTACATTGGATGTTGATACATGAGATTCTTTTTACCGTTAACAAGCGCGGCGCTGCTGATGCTGCTGTCCAGCGCCTGCGGCTCTGCCACTCAGGGCGACAACTGGCCGCCGATCGGCATTCACGACAACAGCGCGGATATTGGCAAGACGGCAATTGGCGAATGTTGCTATCCCGGTGGCATTACAGCCATCCAGCTTGGTGATTTTGCCAACACGGGCGAGCCCGTTCTGGCCGTGCTGGGCCAGACCGGCGTGGCTTTCCATGATCCCGACGACTTCAGACAACTGCGTACTTTTGACTTCGAGGACGAGGACGGTGAAACCATCTGGTTCGGTCTCTCCTCCCAACTGCTGACCGACGAGACCGGTTTTCGCATTGCCATGCTCGGAGGTGGCTATGGCGATGTCGGCCTCCTGGACAGCCGCGGCGAGACACTCTGGCTGTTTCGTCCGGATGCCGACTTGCCACCGGTTGGCATGGTGGTCGATGATACGCCGGGCCGGGAGGCGCGATTCTTCGTCACTGGCCATAGCGGGCTCTACCGGCTCGATTCGCGCGGGGAGGTGGTCTGGCAGATCGACGAGCCTGCTGACTATCTTGTGCTGGTCAACGACGCGGACGTGGCCCTGGCCACGGCATCGCATGGCTCGCGAACGCTGAAGCTGTGGACCGCTGACGGCCGGGCGGCAGGAGAGCTTGCGCTGCCGGTCAATCCGGACGGCATTGCCTATGTGGAGCACGGGGAGAACGCTGGCTTTGTGATCAAGTCGGGTCGCGACATCGCCTATCTGGACCGTTTGGGCACACACCGCTTCACCTATCGCTACGACGAAGCCCCGGTTCGCCACGGCCCGACAGCGGCACTTCTGACCATGCACCCAGGCCAGACACCCCAGCTTGCCGTGCGCCTGGGTTCCAACAGCGCGACCGGCAAGTCCGTGCTGAGCCTGTTCTCGCTGGACGGTAAACGTCTGTATGAAGAATACCTCGACTATGGCCTCGCCATCGCTGTACTCCCCGGTCGGCAAGAAGTGGGCGACCGGCTGCTGGTGGGCGAAGAGAACGACACGATATGGGTATACGAGGGCCAGCCAAGCGCGGATTGATTCGCTTGCTGACGCCGCTCCTGCTCTATCTGCTCATCCACGAAATACGCTATGCACGAGCCTCTGCAACGCCAGCGGCCGAAATTGCGTCACAGCCTGGCAGCAGTAGGCCTTCAATTCGTTCACCGGGCCCGTTGCAGCCGGCGATGTGATTGCTCGATGTAAGCCTCGGCGGCGGCAACCAGGACCTCGGGCGAAAGCCGAACCGTATAGTCGGGGTTGGCGTAGGCGAATTGCACAACGCCGTCTTTTCCAATCAGGAAGGTCGAGGCGACCGGCAGCACCTGATTCGCTACGCCGGAACGCTTGTCAACGTCAACGCCAAAATTCTTGTATTGGCCATGAGTCTCATCATCCAGGCGAAAGGCGACGCCGAAAGCCTCGGTTGCACTGGCATCGGCATCTGACAGCAACTGGTAGCCTTGGGCCGCATCCTCGCCTTCTGCCAGCAACTCGGGTCGGTCCGGACTGACGAACCACACGGCAAAACCCAACTCACGCAGCCTTTCCTCGGCATGGCGAAGTTCGGCCAGGTGGAGGTTGCAATAGGGGCACCAGCCACCACGGTAGAACGTCAACACAATCGGTTTTTCCAGGGCGCCGGGATCGACGGTGATCGTTTCCCCCGACACATCCATCAGCTTGAAGGCCGGTATCTCGCTACCAGGCAGCAGCGGTTGAACCTGGCTGGCGTCCGGATAAATTTCCGCCCAGGCCATGCTTGCCAACAGCAGCAAAGCGACTGCCTGGATCAATTGATTCAGTTTCATGATGATGCGCATTTCCAACTCCCAAAATCCTTAAAACCTCAACAATAATACGCTCTGGGCCTTTGAATGAACATTTTTCTGCCGCGTTGAATTTCAATCTGGCAGGAAGCGGATCTCACCGTACCAGGCGTCGCTTCGTCACAAACCGCATGAATGGCCGTTCGGCCATCGACATCGACCAACTCATAGCGGGTTTCACCTTCGAAAGAGTGCGGGTGCCAACTCAAGATGTCGGTCGGGCTGAAATGCTCGTCGGCGGCCTTGGTCATGAATGGAACCATGACCAGAAGCAGCAGTCCCCCAGCGGGCAGGTAGAAGCGCAACGGTGTAGTCTCAGTCATTGAATTCGGGAAAGTTCTCCGGTGAATTCAGCGACCAGTCGTAATCGATGAAGCGGATATGCCTGGTGGCGACCACCTTGTCGGCGACATCCTCGTCGGCATAGGCTTTGATGAACTCATGAATTGAGCCTTCCTCGTTGACGAAATGGTTTTCGTACCAGTCGAACAGACTGGTCAGGTGGAGCGTGTCTCCATCGACCCGCAGATGCCGCTCTGTGTTGAAGGCGCGACGGGTGTTCTCGGTCATCACTTCATCAATGTTATGCGGGGTGAAGATGTCGGCTCGCAACGGCGGGCACCCGACCGAAGCGCAATTGACGGAAAAGTGCACTCGCGCTTCTTTCCAGCCTTTTTCCTTGTAGGTATCGCCCAGGAGAATGCCCTTTTCCATCCCATCGAGGCTGTAGTTCTCACCTCCGATGTTGAACTGCTCACGTTCAAAAATATTGGCCCGGAATGGATTCACCCGTCCGTCGTAGTCCCACACCGAATCGATCAGCTTCCCGCCAGGTCTTTCTTCCAACACCTGAGCGATCATGAAAAAGTTGTAGGCGTTGAGCCAGAATGCGATCGCCTGCTCACGAGTATCCAGCGTATCAATGTCGAATTCGGCCAGCCTGGTCCGCTGGCGCCAAAGCAGTTCCATCGTATCCTTATCGTCAAGCGCGGCGCGGTAGTCAAAAGCACTGACCAGCCCGTCATTGTCCAGATCATTTTCGATTAAGTGACGCTCCAGAATTTCACTGAAGGGTTGATAGATCCTGGCGACGCCATCCTCGTCGGCAAATGCCTTTGGGACAAAAGACAGTGCCGCAAGGGTCAGAAACAAAGTGATCTGTCGTGACATGACTCATGCCTCCGTCATTAATGCGTAGTGGACAGTTAGACCCGAAAAACTGGGTAAAACTTGCACCGCGATCAATTTACATGCGGGAAACCAATGACTCTGGCGGGGCCCTAACCTTTGACCGCTTGATCTGCCGCCAATGTCCTGGATCGTCCGCTTGAGGCTGCAGGCCGGGTGACGTTTTCGAACTGGCGGCTGACGAGTTGTGCGTACATGGGGTGCGTCTGCAAGAGTTCGTCATGGCTGCCCATACCACTGATACGGCCGCCTTCGAGGAAGCAGATGCGATCGGCATGGCGGACGGTGGACAGGCGGTGGGCAATGACGATGTTGGTTCGTCCGGCCATCAGACGATCGAGCGCCAGCTGTATTTCATGCTCGGTTTCTGAATCGAGACTGGAGGTGGCTTCGTCGAGCAGCAGCAGGTTCGGGTCGCGCAGAAAGACTCTGGCAATGGCAATCCTTTGGCGCTGACCACCGGACAGGTTCATGCCCTGCTCGATCAGCGGGCTGTCGAGTCCGTCCGGCAGGCGCTCGATAAACTCCCAGGCGCGGGCGTTTTCCGCCGCGGTCCGGATTTCCTTGTCCGAGCACACCCGCTCAATACCGTAGGCAATGTTGTCGCGGACCGTGCCCGGCATGATTGGTGAGCTTTGCGGAACAAAGCCGATGCTGCGCCGCCAGGCGATCAGATCGTACTCGGAAATGGGCCGACCGTCGTAGAGAATCACGCCGCGCGTGGGCTGATAGAAGCGCTCGACCAGCGACAGGATGGTCGACTTGCCACTGCCGCTCATCCCGACCAGCGCCGTGGTTGTGCCCGGCGCGATATCCAGTTCCAGATCATCGAGCACGGCCCGGTCCTGGTCCGAATAGCGAAAGCCCGTCTGGTGGAATATCAGCGCTTTGCCGGGCGGCGGCGACAAGGCACCGGCGTCGCCCTGCTCTTCGGTCTCGCGCAGGATGAACGTCATCCGCGCTGACGCCCCTTTGGCTGACTGCAATTCGGCGACAAATGCACCCAACTGGCCCATCGGGCCGACCACATTGAAAATGTAGAGGATGAACGCAGTCAGTACCCCCATGCTGATATCACCACGACCGACACGCATGCCGCCGTAGACCAGAATAACGACGAGCGCCCCCATCACTGCCAGACCCATGATGGTTTCCAGAACGATCTTCAGTCGGGCCATACGATAGCCCTGTGTCTTGAGCCCGGTGACCACCTCACGACTGCGCTCGCGTTCGCGGGGTTCGGCGGCAAAAGCCTTGACCAGGCGAATCTCGGAGAACACGTGGGTCAGGATACCGCTCAGATGAGCGGTGCGTTCCTGCAGGTTCCTGGCCACAGCTTCCATTTTCATCACTGCCGGGCCGACCATGGCGAAAGCCAGCAGCAGGGTCACCAGCAATACCAGCGTCAGCCCGCTGTCGAGCCAGAGCAGGATGATGACTGAACCGGTCAATGTCAGGATGCCATTGACCAGCCCGACTACCTGGGTGGTGGTCAGACCCGAGATCGATTCGCAATCGTTGACGACGCGACTGACCCGTTCGCCAGTATCCGAATGATCGAAGTAGCCGACCGGCAACAACATCATCTTGCCGATCAGACGATGACGCAAGGTGGCCGAGACTTCATGCCCGATGCGCGCCAGAATCAGGCTGGCCAAGGCACCCAGCACGGTGCCGATTCCCAGAATACCGACCAACATCCAGCCCAGCCGGCCAATGCCGCCGCCAGCGCTCAACTGATCGACCAGTTGCTGAGTCAGCAACGGGTACCACAGCAGCGCCGCAGCGGACAACAAGCTGAGAATCAGGGCCAACAGCAGCCGGCCAGGTGCCGGGCGCGCCTGGCGAATAAGCAGCCAGAGGTCTTTGTAGGATTGGCGCATGAGTGGTGAATGGTTGCCAAAGGACCGGGCACTATACGCTAAGGTAAACAATTGACACAACCGACAATATGGAAAGTCAGTCTTCTGACAATCCAGAGGCGCCGTGGTAATCGCGCGAGTACCGGATGACTTTTGACACTGGCTGCAATGTCAGGGCCAAGTTAGATTGGGCTAATGGGCCATGCGGTTAATTAGGTGAGCACCGAAGAAGTATTGACGGGCCCGATTGATCATAAACATTATTATTGGGAGCAACACAGCATGACCTCTCTGGCAATAGAAACCAGCAATCTGTCGCGGCGTTTCGGTCGCTTCGTCGCAGTCGACTCGGTGAGTCTGCGCGTACCTCAGCGCACAGTCTACGGATTCCTGGGTCGCAATGGGGCCGGCAAAACAACCACGCTGAAGATGATCCTTGCATTGATCCGGCCCAGCGCCGGTCAAGTCCGAATATTCGGTCATGATGTTGTTACAAGCCGTATGACCACGGCCGCCATGACGGGATCGCTTCTGGAAGCACACGGCTTTTACCGTAATCTCACCGGACGTGAAAACCTGGATCTGTCGCGGCGCCTGCTGGGCTTGCCGCGAAGCGCGATCGACCATGCGCTGGATATCACTTCGATGACGGTCGACGCCGGCAGGCGAGTCAGCGGCTATTCGCTTGGCATGCGTCAGCGTCTGGGAATTGCACAAGCCTTGCTGGGCGCTCCCAGGGTGCTGATCCTTGATGAGCCCGCCAACGGCCTCGATCCCGACGGCATCAGTGACATGCGGCTGTTTTTGCGCAGTCTGCCCGATCGCACTGGCGCAACCGTTCTGGTTTCAAGTCATCTCCTGAGCGAGGTCGAGATGACAGCCGGCCACATCGGCATTCTCCACCAGGGCCGGCTGGTCGCCGAAGGGCCGCTTGAGCGGCTGAAAGCCGAGCTACCCGTCCGGCTCAATCTCGATACGTCGAACCCCGAACGCGCTCTTGCGCTTGCGCAGTCACGCGGATTCAGCGCTACCATCGAAGGCGGTAAGGTCTTGGTGACTATCGATGCGAGTGGTGATGTGCGACAGGCTGCCGGCGCGCTGAATCGGTCGCTCGTCGAGGCGGGCATCGATGTCTGCGGCGTACAGGCCGAGGCCAGATCGCTGGAAGCGCTTTATCGCCGCGTCACCGACGTTCCGGCATTTCCTTCAATTGAGGAGGCTGCGTGATGGCGCGGTCCGGGTTGGCCGCGGTGCTGCGCGTGGAGACAATCAAACTCAACCGGTCCCTGGCATTGGCGCTGACGCTGATAGCACCCGGATTGATTGCGGTGTTCACCTTGTTCAACGCGCTGCGCATGGACGAAGGGCGTGAGTGGAGTATTTGGATGACCGGCAATGCGTTCATGTGGGCCGCATTCATGTTGCCCATGAGTGTGACCGCGCTCTCGGCGCTGATGGCACAGATGGAGCACATGCCGCAATCTTGGGACCACCTTCGTTCGCTTCCTGTACCGCGCTGGACTATTTACGCGGCCAAGGCATTGATGCTGGTCTTGTTGGTTATCTTGATGTCGCTTGCGGTGCCAGTGGCGACTGCCGCAGCGCTTGTGGTTGCAGGCTGGATTAGCCCGCAAACCGGCGGGGCCGGATTAGTCGATTTTTCCGGCATCATCTTATTGTATTCGCGGATTGCACTGGCCGGCCTGTTGATTGTAGCGCTTCAGTTCTGGACCGCGATTCGATTCACAAGCTTCGTTCCGGCAATGGCGCTCGGCATCGGCGGCACGTTCTTTGCCCTGGTCGCGCACAGTGCCGAGGCCGGTGTCTATTTTCCCTGGCTGATGCCGGTCAACATGCTGGTGACCGACGCTGATCGTTGGGGCCTCGCCCTTTCGCTGGGTGCCGGTCTGGGACTGGTCGGCCTGATTCTGGCCGTGCTGCACCTGGCCTGGCGGGAACATTCTTAGGAACTACGATTCCTGATGTACATTCGGCTTCCAGACACGCTCCTTGAATGCGCTCGCCCAAACCGGGCCAGCGCAGACAATGGAGACAGGTCGGTTGCGTGGTCCACTAATCCCAGATCACTCGCACCTTTTGCACCGCAACAGACGTGTCTGCCGCACAAGAAGAAAACATTGCACGCACCCAGTATGTGCAAGTGCGGTTCTGCACCAACACTTCCCCCAAGGAGATGAACTGGAAGCGCACACCCGGGTTGCCGCTACCCTGGATCAGACCCAGCTCTGTCACCACCGGCGCACCGCCAGACCACATCGGCTGGCAAGCCTGGTACAAGCCGACATCGACGTTGTGATCCACACTGTCGTCGAGCGTCCAGACATCCAGAAACCGCAGTCGAGCACCCCTCGCAAAGCGGACTGGCGCATCGGCAAAACGATTGGTTCCGTCGATAGCGCAGCTCAAGGTGTGGGAACCTAACGTGGTATAGCTGTTTTGATCGGCCAGGAACTGAAAGTCGGTTGCCTGCACGCTGACCCAGTTGACATTCTGGCTTTGCGCCCCGGCCAGCGCGCTTTGCAACTCAATTTGTTCGCGCTCCTCGATACGGACATCCAGTACACGCTCATCGGTCTCCCGATCAAAATGATAGATGGGCGGGTCATCCGGATCGAAGCCGCGCGCCTGCAGCGCTTGCGGATCGGTGATCAGTTCAACTTCGGGAGTCTCGGCAGCCATGCAGACGCCGAAAGACAGCAAAGTGGCAGCAAGCAGCGCCTTGGTCACTGGGATATAAGACATGGAAGTCACCTTAGTTGGCTCCTGGAACGATGAATCTGTCCCAAAAGATCTGGTCTGGGAGAGGATTCTGAGTGCGAATCTTGTAAATGGCCAGTTCGCCCGTGGTGGCCGAGCAAGCTTCAGTGGTGGGGCCGAAATCGACGTCCATCCAGTACTTGCAGTCAAGATTGTTAACCGTGTCATTGACAAGGAGCGTTTCAGAAAACTCGCCGGCATTACCCTCTACCAGTACGGTGGATAGTGAGACCGTGGTCGGCACAGTCTGTGTCTGACTCATACAGCTTCTTCGCATCCTTAGCGTGACATCCGTGGTGCCAGCCACCTTGCGGCCCCAGACGCGGACCCACTCCAGAACCTCACCGTGTGGCAACGTAAACACATAGCGGACTTTACGA
>JBGTEC010000191.1:0-2492 GCA_041747995.1 Wenzhouxiangella sp. | reverse complement strand
CAATGAGGCCGAGATTGAGCGTGCCCTGGAGCACCAGCGCCTGCAGGGCGGTTATTTCGGACAGGCGCTGGTCGATCTGGGCATCATGACCCAGGAGGAACTCGACTACGGCCTCGCCTCGCAGGCCAATATTCCCTATGTATCACCCGAGCCTGACCAGATTGATCCTGAGGTCGCCGGCCTTGTGCCGGCCATCTGGGCGCAGCGTCATAATGCGCTGCCGATTCACCGCGAAGCAGGCTGGCTCACCCTGCTGGTCGACTCGCCGCTAAAAACCGGCCTGGCCGAAGAACTCGCTCGCATGACCGGGCTGTCAGTCAAGCTGGCGTTGTGCAACTCGCGCGTCGTGCGCGAGACCGTGCGCGATATTTTCAAGCTTGATCCAGTGCAGCAGAAAGCGGCCCGAGTGCTGTCGCTGGAAGCTTTCTGGTCAGTTGCCACTTCCCCGCCCGCCAGCCGCTGGGGCTTGAGTGTGCGCCGCAATCAGGTGATTGGCTGGATCGAGACCGGCGGCCAGACCCAGCGTCATGCCCTGATGCACAACTGGTTCATGTTCCTGGATCGATTGCTGTCGCCACCGCCGTCCCAGGTCTTGCCGCCACACGGCATGCGCCAATGGCGCGCCAGCGTGCGGCCTGATCAATCCCCGCCCGAGGTTATGATCAATAGCCTGTCCGGCCCCGGGGGGCACGACCTGATCTTCGAACCAGTCAATGACGCGCGCGATCGCAGCGCCCGCTTTCCGTCGCCAGCCCAGCTTGCCAGCCTGCGCCAAATCGTCTCTCAGCAGGAAACAGTGATCGGTGTGCATAGCCCAACCGGCCAGGCCGCGCGCGAACTGGTCACCCGATTGCCGCGCTTTTTGCTCAACGCCGAGCACCGGTCGGTCTGCCTCCTGCGCGAAGGCGTTCACGCCATCAGCGAAGATGTCCTGGTGGTGTCCCCGCCCGAAGAGGGCGAAGAGGAAATCCTCGCTTTCCTCGAACAGCTGAAACTGGACGCCGTCGGCCTGGAAATAGCGCCCACCAGCCAGGCACTCTGGGATCGGACCCTCAAGCTCTCGCCGCTGGTTCTGATCGTACTGACCGGCCTGGAAGGCGACGATGAACTGCCGCCGGGCATTAATTGGCTGTTGTCGAAATCAGCCGAAGACCAGGCTGATTGGGATCTGGTATGAAGGTGGAAAGGTGAACGGTAAAAGGTAAAAGGGGGTTTCCTTTCACCTTTCACCTTTCACCTTTTCGCCTTTCCCCCGCCTTCATCACAACGGCCACAAATCCCAAACCAGGCCCGCAATGTTCAGGCTGATCACGCCAACCGAAACCAGGGTCAGACCGATTGCAGAGGCCATCCGAAGGCGATGCTTGTGGCGCCAGGTCAGAATCAATCCGAATATTCCGAACAGGGCGCTTAAAGGTCCCAGCCAGGAAAACCACATCGCCCCGGGCGCCATGCCGAACAGCAGCATGGCTTCGGTCACCTCGCCGGTGGCGTAGGCAGCGGCCCCGAGGCCGGCCAGCCAGGCGGTCGCCGCCACGGTAGCCAAAAACACCACCAACCGAGCCCCGCCCGCGGTCTGGACGCGGAAGCCATTGATGCGCCGCGAAAACCAACCCAGCAACAGCCCGACCAGACCGAGCAGGGTCAATCCCAGCGAACCACCTGCCCAGATGCCATGCCATTTCAAACGCTCTTCGTGCTCGCCTTGCATGATGATGGCGCGCTGGACGGTGGTCGTCCGGAAGTAGGGTGCGAAGAAGTTGGTTGCCTCGCCCCCTTCCTCGACGCAGGTCATGTCAAGCTCGGCGTCCGGATCATCGAAAAAAGCATTGAGGAAATCGCCCGCACAGTCGACCGACCGGGTCGGACCGTGTCCGGCGTGGGGAAAGACCACCAGCCGGCCCCGCTCGAATCCGGGCATGATGTATTCGGCTAATGGCACGGGCGTGATCGGGTCCCATGCCCCATTGGCGACGACAATCGGCAGGTCGGTCTGTACCAGCTCGAAGTCAGCCGCATCCCGCGGGGGCAGGCCAGCCTCACGGCAGCGTCGTGGCGCTTCGCGAATCGCGCCCAGGTCGCCGAAGGCGCGGGCCAGGACCGGGTAGTCGCGGAAATCGTCCGGCGCGGCTTCCGACCAGCGCTCGATGTATCCATCCTGGCAGCGCACCGCCATGCTCATACCCATGCTGATGCCAAAGCCGCCATCACCGCCGCCCTGTTCCTGGGCCAGGGCGAGCGCGCGAAAAAATCGCTCGTCACGTTGCTCGACCGCCCGGCTGAGTCCATCGATGATGGCCGGCAGCGCGGCATGGGTGGACTCCTCATAGAGCAGGCTGAATGGCAGCCCGGCGATCAGATCCTGAAAGAAATACGCCTCGCCGGTCGGATAGATTTCGCTGACGGGAACCTGCAAGGCGATCGGCCGTTCGGTCAGCGAGGCGATGGCTGCGCGATAGCGCGGCTCCAGCCCATCGTAGGCGCGCGCACAG
>JBGTEC010000190.1:0-1580 GCA_041747995.1 Wenzhouxiangella sp. | reverse complement strand
TGGCCACTTCCACCACCAGATCATAGAAGCAACGCGGCTTGAGCCGCGGCAACATCGCCATCTGCGCCCTTGATTCGACCTGAAACACGCCGATGGCGTCGCCGGCGCAGAGCATGTCGTAGGTGGCCGGATCTTCGCGGGGGAGGTTTGCCAGCGATAAATCGCTGGCGGTGAAAGGTGAAAGGTAAGAGGTGAAAGGCGGATTGCCATGCTCATCTTTCCCTTTCACCTTTCTACCTTTTACCTTTCTACCGTGATCCGGAAGACCATTGACCAAGTCAATGGTCTTCCGGATCACCGTCAACATCCCCAACGCCAGACAATCCACCTTCAGCAACCCCAGCGTTTCCAGGTCATCCTTGTCCCACTGGATGATGGTACGGTCGGCCATGGCGGCGTTTTCGACCGGGACCAGGTGGTGCAGGGGCTGGTCGGAGATGACCATGCCGCCGACATGTTGCGACAAGTGGCGTGGGTGGCCGACCAGTTCGGTGGTCAGGGCCATCAGATGCCGGGTGACGGGTGATTCAGGGTCGAAGCCGCAGGCGGCCAGGCGCTCAGGCCAGGTCTCAGGCCGGTCCCACCAGGCCAGTGAGGCGGTCAGGCGATTCATGCGCAACGGGTCCAGTCCGAGCGCGCGGCCGACGTCCTTGAGCGCGCTTTTCGGCCGATAGCTGATCACCGTGGCGGCCAGGGCAGCCCGGTCGCGACCGTACTTGTCATAGATGTATTGCAGCACTTCCTCGCGCCGTTCATGCTCGAAGTCGACATCGATATCCGGCGGCTCGTTGCGCTCCTTCGACAAAAAGCGCTCGAACAGCAGTTGCTGTTTTGACGGGTCGACTTCGGTCACGCCCAGGCAATAACACACGGCCGAATTGGCCGCCGAGCCGCGCCCCTGGCACAGGATGCCGCGCGAGCGGGCGAAGCGGACCACATCGTGGACGGTGAGGAAAAACGCTTCCACCCCCATTTCCTCGATCAGCTTCAACTCGCGCGCGACCAGGGCCCGGACCGATTCGGGGATGGATTGACCATAGCGCTGGCCCATGCCGGCCAGGGTCAGGCGGCGCAAATGCTGTGCCGGGGTCAGCGGCGCCGGCGCCAGTTCGCGCGGGTAGTGGTATTCCAGGCTGCCCATGGAGAACTCGCAGCGTTCGGCCAGGCGGACGGTTTCGGCCAGCCACGCCGGCGGATAGAGCTTTGTCAGGGTCTCAACGGGACGCAGATGCTTCTCGCCATTGGCGGCCAGGGCCAGGCCGCATTCTTCCAGGGGCTTGTTGATGTGCAGGGCGGTCAGCACATCGAGCAGGGCACGACGATCACGGGTCGGCATGCGGACATCGCCACAGGCAAGCCGGGGGATGCCGTGGCTTTTGCCAAGCGCTTCGAGTTCAAGAAACCAGGCCCGCTCGCCGGGCTGCAGCAGGCGGGTGGCGCCGAGCCACAGGCGGTTGCCAAATATTTGCTTGAGCTGCTGGGCGTTCTGTTGAGTGGAATCCGAGGTCGGTAGTCGGTGGTCGGTAGTCGGTGGTCTGTTGGCTTCTGACCACTGACCACTGACTACCGACCACCGGCCT
>JBGTEC010000189.1:0-14474 GCA_041747995.1 Wenzhouxiangella sp. | reverse complement strand
ACCCCCGACCCACTGATTACAAATCAGTTGCTCTACCACCTGAGCTAAGCCGGCATGTTGTGGCGAAAACGGGAGCGTATTGTAATCGGTTTGCTGTGGGGTTTTCCACGCAATCGGTTTTGCTCAGGCGGCCTGGCGGGTTGGGTGCGTCGTGGTGGCCAGCGTTTCGAAATACGTGCTGGTCAGGTCGATCTGTTCGTTGGCGCAGGTGGCGCGGTTGACGATGGTGCGGAAGGCGGCGTTTTCGGGGCGGTCTTTGGCGTACCAGCCCAGGTGCTTGCGGGCAATGCGGACGCCGGATTCTTCGCCGTAGAAAGCGTGAAGGGACTGGATGTGGCCGAGCAGGATGGTGCGGATTTCTTCCAGGGATGGTGCCGGCATGTGTTGGCCGGTGGCGAGGTAGTGGTGGATTTCGCGAAAGATCCATGGTCGTCCCTGGGCGGCGCGGCCGATCAGCAGGCCGTTGACGCCGGTGTAGTCGAGAACGAAGGCGGCTTTTTCCGGAGAATCGATATCGCCATTGGCCAGCACCGGGATGCCGATACGGCTCTTGATGTCGGCGATGGTGTCGTACTCGGCAACACCTGTGTATTTCTGATCGCGCGTGCGCCCGTGGATGGCCAGCGCCTGTATGCCTTCGGCTTCGGCGATCCGGGCGATGCTGAGCGCGTTGCGCTGATCGTGAGCCCAGCCGGTGCGGATCTTCAGCGTCACCGGGACCGGGCAGGTGCTCGTGACCGCGCGCAAAATCTTGGCGACCAGCTTCTCATCGCGCATCAGCGCCGAACCGGCCCAGGCCTTGCAAACCTTTTTGGCCGGGCAGCCCATGTTGATGTCTATGATATCGGCGCCATGGGCCACATTGAAGCGCGCGGCTTCGGCCATGCGCTCAGGGATGGTGCCTGCAATCTGCACGCTGACCGGCCCTGGCTCGCCGGAATGGTCCATGCGCAGGCGGGATTTACGCGTGTGCCATAGCGTCGGGTCCGACGTCGTCATCTCCGAAGTCGCCAGTCCAGCGCCCAGTTGCCTGCACAACAGTCGGAATGGTTTGTCCGTCACGCCAGCCATGGGCGCCAGGCCCAGGGCGGGATCGATCCGGTGGCTGCCAATCTCGACGGGTTGGAGTGGGGACATTTGATCTCAAAGACTATTCGGGCGACTACGTTGTATTATGACCTGTCAGGGACGTATTTCACTGTCCCCTGCTGCCGGTTTGCAGTCATGGGCGAAGACGAGCAGCGGAGAGGGTATGAATACAGATCAGGATCGACGTCGATTTCACCGTTTCCCATTTGATGCCGAGTGCGTGCTGAGCCTGGATGACGATATCCCACTTCGCTGCCAGTTGCTGGATTTATCCATCAACGGCGCGCTGATTGAACTTGATGCGCCGGTAGAAGAAAGCGCGCTCGGGAAGGGTAACCTGCGTCTGGCGTTGCACGGTCATATACAGCGCGACCAGGTCGACCTGAGCATGCTGTGCAAGGCGGTGCGCCTGGAGGGACGCCAACTGGCGTGTCGGTTCGTGGCCGTCGATACCACCAGCTTCGCTCATCTGCAGGGACTGGTCGCCGACAACCTCGGTGACGTGCTGATGCTGGACCGCGAATTGACCCAGCTCGATTACTGGCCAGGGATGCTGCTCGAGCCGGCGGGCTGATCGGGTAGGGAGCCTCTGAGTTATTCAGAGACTCCCTTGCCGCGTCGGGTCCAGCCAGTCGGCCATCACGTCCTCCAACTCTTCGAGTCCGAGGCCGCTGGTGGATGAGAAAACCTGAACCCCAACGCGCTCATCGATCATGCGGCGTACCTTGAACAGGGCTTCCTTCTGCTTGCCGTGGCCGAGTTTGTCGGCCTTGGTCAGCACCAGGTGCAGTGCCAGGCCCCGGCTGCCGGCCCATTCGATGAGCTCGACATCTGAATCCTTGAGTGGATGACGAATGTCCATGACCACGACCAACCCAGCCAGCGCCTTGCGCCGGTCCAGGTAGGCCTGGATCAACCCGTGCCAATGGCGTTTGAGGTCGCCGCTGACCTTGGCATAGCCGTAGCCCGGCAAATCTACCAGGTGGCGTTGTTCATCAAGCTGAAAAAACACCAGCTGACGAGTGCGGCCCGGTGTGCGGCTGGTCTTGGCCAGGGAATTCTGGCGGCACAGGCGGTTGATCAAGCTGGATTTGCCGGCGTTCGAGCGCCCGGCAATGGCAATCTCGATCCCCGTGTCGGGACGGAGCTGGGCCAGCGAGTGCACGCTGTCGGTGTATTCTGCGCGGTGCAGCAGGGCGGTGGTGGGTTTCACAGACTGGAACAGGCGGCAACAAAAAGCGATAATATCAGGTTAAAGGAGCCTCTGAATGACTCGGCGCAGGTGTGATACGCATCTGCAGAGTCATTCAGAGGCTCTTCAAGCGTCTTATTCTTAATGGAGTACCTCAGATAATGGCTCGAATCATGGTGATGTGGCTGGCCTTGCTGCCGATGTTGGCCCTGGCAGTCGGCGATCCCGAAGCCGGGGAACAGAAAGCGGCCAATTGCGCGGCCTGCCACGGCGTTGATGGCAACAGCTCGGTTTCGGTCTGGCCAAAAATTGCCGGCCAGCATGCCGACTACGCGGCGCGCCAGACGCGGCTGATCCGCGACCAGCAGCGCGTAGTTCCCGAAATGTACCCGTTCGTGATGAATCTGAGCGATCAGGATATCGCCGACATTTCTGCGTTCTACGCCATCCAGGCACTGGAAGCAGGTGTGGCCGACGAAGAGCTTGTTGCCCTGGGTCGCCGCATTTACCATGACGGTAACCATGAAACCGGCGTGCCGGCATGTGCCGCCTGCCATGGCCCGGCCGGAGAAGGCATTCCGGGTGCGCATTTCCCAGTCGTGCGTGCCCAGCATGCCGATTACGCCGCTGATCGACTTCGGCGCTATCGGGCTGGAGAGACCAATGAAGATGACCCGTTCAGCGTCATCATGGTCGAGGTATCCGCGGAACTGTCCGATGAGGAGATCGAAGCCGTCAGTTCTTATATCGAAGGATTGCACGTGGCGCGCTGGTAGCACGGAACGATGATCGTGTTAGCCGGTCTGATGACGATGAAATTACATGACAATCAGCAGGAAAATCCATGTCAAAAATGATCACAGTATTCCTGGCCGCCCTGTTTCTGGCATCACCATTGGCAGCAGAGCAGTTCGTGGAAGGGACGCACTTCGAGCGCATCGGTTCGCCGAACAGCGCGCCGGACGACCGGGTCGAAGTCATCGAGGCCTTTGCCTATCCTTGCCCGGCCTGCCGTAATTTTCTTCCGCATATCACCAGCTGGGAGAGGAAGCAGCCGGATTACGTCGAATTCAACCGTCTGCCGATTGCGCTTCAGCAAGGCTGGGACCTCTTTGCCCGCGCTTATTACACAGCCGAGGTGATGGGGCTTGGTGAGGAGGCTCACGAGGCTGTATTCAGGGCCCTCCATGACGAGCGTCGCAACATACGAACCTTTGCCGATATTGCAGCTATTTACACCCAGTTCGACGTCACCACCGAATCGTTCACCAACACGTCAGAGTCTTTTGCCGTGGATTCGCGCATGCGCCGCAACCGCACCGAAACCATGCGCTACGGTGTTCGCCAGACCCCAACAGTCATCGTGCAGGGAAAGTGGCGCCTGTCTCCCGGTGGCTTCAATTCTTATCAGCAAATGCTCGAAGTGGTTGACTACCTGGTCAGCCGGGAAGCCGCCGCGCTGGGACTGGACGAGAACAGCGCCAGCGACGAAATTGCCGCCTCTGACGATGATGCGGCCAGTGAACCTGTCGGCGAATAAGCACCGGTGAGTGACAGTCGCCGGCAGCTCAAGCTGCTGAGCTTCAACATCCAGGCCGGGACGACCACAGGAAACTACCGCGAGTATTTCACCAACAGCTGGCGCCAGGTGTTGCCGAACAACCAGCGAATGGCCAACCTGGATGCCATCGCCAGGCTCGTACAAGACTACGATATCGTCGCCCTCCAGGAAGTCGACTGCGGTAGTTTGAGGTCGGGCTTTCTCAATCAGGCCAAGTACCTGGCCACGCATGCCAACTTTCCCCACTGGAGCCACCAGGGCAACCGCCGGGTTGGTGTTCTTGCCCATGCTGGCAACGGTCTGCTCAGCAGAATCAAGCCGACCTCCATCGCGGAGCACCGCCTGCCGGGGGCGATCCCGGGGCGAGGTGCGATGCTGGTCCAGTATGGCGAAGGGTCGATGGCGCTGTGGCTGGTGATTCTGCATCTGGCGCTTGGCCGCCGGGCGCGCGCCCAGCAATTCGCCTACGTCACCGGTCTGATCCGTGACTACCCGAACGTGGTCGTCATGGGTGATCTCAACACGGGTCCGGGCTCACGCGAAATGCGTGATTTTTGTGACCAGGCGGGGCTGATCATTCCGGACCGCCATATCCGAACCTTTCCCTCCTGGAACCCCCAGCGATCCATCGACCATATCCTGGTCTCGCCCGAAATGGACGTCGCCAGTCTGGAGGTGTTGCCGGTGACATTTTCGGATCATCGGCCGCTAGCCATGACGGTCAACCTGAACGGCGGCGTGAATCTACCAGGCCATGCGGATGGCCATCAGGATCAGGACGATTCCGAACACTCGTCGTAGCCGCTCGGCCGGAAGCCGGTGCGCAAACGCCACGCCCGCCGGAGCGCCCAACATGCCGGCTAGACCAATGGCCAGCAGCCCCGGCAGGTAGAGATAGCCGACGCTTGATGGCCAGATCACCTCGCCCATGCCGAGGAGCACGAACCCGACCACGCCACCCAGTGCGATCGGCCATCCGCAGGTCGAGGCGATGGCAACCGCCTGGACGACTGGATAGCCGTTTCGGCTCAGATAGGGCACGTTGAAACTGCCGCCACCGATGCCGACCATGGCCGAAATGGCCCCGATGAAAGGGCCCACTGCGTACCAGCCGCGGGGAAAGGGTGGCCGGTCTGTTCTGGCCGATGACCGGAACAGAGCCATGCGCAGGCCAATGACTGCTGCCACCACAGCAAACACCCGGGCCAGCACCGCGCCGGAAATTTCTGTGGCTAGCCAGGCACCGAGAAAGGCACCCAGGCCGCCCGCCGACGCCAGCCTGATGGCACAATCCCAGTCAATGCTGCCGCGCCGGTCATGGAACCATATCGCGCTCGCCGAGGTCAGCAACATGGAGCCCAGCGACGTTGCCACAGCCATCGGAACGGCCGTGTCGATCGGCGCGCCGCTGGCCAGCAGAATCCAGGTCAGGGCAGGCACGATGACCAGCCCTCCGCCGATCCCAAGCAGGCCGGCCAGCACCCCGGCGACCAGCCCGGTCGCCAGCAGCAGGATCAGCGTGGACAGCACTTGTCGAAACTTCTTGTTCGGCGCATCATCAACGGCATGTTGGAGTAGATTGGATGGGGATGGCAAGTCATTCATTGAAAACCGTGCTCATGCTGGGCGTTTTGTGGTCGCCGCTGATTCTGCTCGCGCTGACCCCGACCACGCCCGTGGAAACCGATCGCGAGGCCGAGCGCCAGACCTTTCGCCAGGGCTGGCATGCGGCATCGCGCGGCGACCAGGCTGCGACGATGGCCGCAATCCAGGCTCTCCCCGACTATCCGCTGACCCCGTATCTTGAATTCGAACTGCTGCGTCAGCGCGTTGATCGGGTGCCTGAAGTGGCCATGGAGCAGTTCCTGGCCCGCTATCGTGACTGGTCATTCAGTGGCGCGCTGGAGAACACCTGGCTGCGCAGCCTCGCACGCCGTGGCGATTACGAAGCCCTGGCACGGCATGGCAGCCAGTCCATTGATGCCGAGGTTCGTTGCCACCTGGGCCGGGCTGATCTGGCGGCCGGGCGCACCGATGGCCTGGCCGAGCGCGCCGAGGCACTCTGGCTGGTTGGGCAATCACAAGCCTCGGCATGTGATCCCCTGTTTGCCTGGTGGCGCCGCAACGGTAACCTCAAGCCCGATGTGGCCTGGAGTCGGTTTCATCTGGCCTTGAATGCGGGCGAGGAGGGCCTGGCGCGTTACCTTCGCCGCTACCTGGACAGGGACCGCGATCACTGGGCCGGCTTGTGGCTGAACATGCAGTCGCAGCTTTACTCGACCCTGCGTCAGGCCCGGCAATGGAACGACCATGAGCAGGCCCGCCTGATCATGCTTACCGGGCTCAAGCGTCTGGCTCGCAGAGAATGGGAGCGGGCGGATGAGATCTGGCGCCAGCTCGAAAAGCGGTTTGACTGGTCAGCGGAGGATCGTCACGAGATCGAACGGGAGATCGCCCTGTACCGGGCGGTCGCGCTGGAGGAAGGCGCGGTGGCAGCCATCGATGCGCTGCCAGGTTCGGACAGGGATCAGCAGTTGCTTGAGTGGCGCGCCCGAGCCGCCATGGCGCATGGTCAATGGAATGATGTGCTGACCTCGATCCAGGCCATGGACCTGGCCGGGCAAAGCCAGGCCCGCTGGCGTTACTGGCGTGGGCGTGCGCTGGCCGAAATGGAGCGGCCGGAAGCGCTGATGGCCTTTGCCACTTTGGCTGGGGAGGCCAGCTATTACGGTTTCCTGGCCGCATCCAGACTGGATCAGGACCTGACCTTGTGCAGTGAAGAAATCGAGGTCGATGCCGAGATGCAGCGTCGATTGATGCGCGATGCAGAATTCGAGCGTGCCCTGGAGCTCAATAAAGTGGGTCTCGACGGCCATGCGCGCCGGACCTGGGTCAATATCTCGCGCCGGCTCAGCCATGCAGAACTGCGCCAGGCGGCGTTGCTGGCCGCAGGCGAGGGTTGGAACGACCGGGCCATCAGTGCCTTGGGAAATTCCGGCAGCATGCAGGCCTATCCATGGCGCTTTCCGATGGTGGAGAAAGGGCAGGTGACCAGCGCGAGCGAGCGCTGGCAGGTGGACCCGGCCCTGGTCTACGGACTGATGCGCGCCGAGTCAGCCATGCAGGCCGATGCCCTGTCGCCGGCCGGTGCACGAGGCTTGCTGCAGTTGATGCCCGGCACGGCGAGCGCCGTCGCCCGCCGCAATAGTCTGGCCTACAACGGAATTGGCGATCTGATGAATCCGACGATCAATATCCCCCTGGGTGTTGCCCACCTGGCCGAGTTGCAGCAGCGTTACGATGGCCAGTGGATCCATGTGGCCGCAGCGTATAACGCCGGGGCTGGCGCGGTAACCCGCTGGCTCGACTCGCGGCCGTTCAGCGATCCGGATGTCTGGCTTGAAACTCTGCCATTCTTTGAAACGCGTGACTATGTCCCGCGGGTGCTGGCTTTCGCCACCATTTACGAATGGCAATTGCAGCGCGCCCCCGGCGTGCTGCGCGGTAACATCCTGCCTGGGACGGTCATGAATGGCCAGGGATTTGCCTGCGAATCCTGAGTGGTGCGTCTGTCTAGATTGTCGTCTCGACAATCGTCATACGGTTAGAATGAAGTATTGGCAACCACAAACGGTCGACTATGAAAGTCTTTATCGTGGGAGGATCCGGCTTTGTCGGGGGTCACCTGGCGCGGCGTCTGTCAACCGCAGGTCATGACATCACGATCGCGACCCGATACGCGCCAGGCGCACGCGATGTTCTTGTTGTGCCACGCACCCGGATCACCCAGTGCAATCCGTACGATCTCAATTCACTGACGCAGGCCCTTGAGGGTCATGACGTTGCGATCAACCTGGTGGGCATTCTCAACGAGCGCGGATTCGGTGGCAAAGGCTTCCGGCGCGCCCATGTGGAACTGGTCGAAAAACTGCTGATCAGTTGCGAGGCGGCCCGGGTCGGGCGCTTGCTGCACATGAGCTCCCTCAATGCTGGCCAGGGTGACAGCCACTACCTGCAGACCCGTGGTGAAGGTGAAAGCCTGATCAACCAGGCGTGCAGGGCCGGGCATTTGAAAGCAACCATTTTCAGGCCATCGACGATCTTCGGGCCGGACGACAGCTTTTTGAATCGATTCTCGACCCTGCTGCGCCTGTCCCCGGTATTGCCGCTGGCGCGCCCGCGTGCACGGTTTGCCCCGGTTTTTGTCGGTGATGTGGCTGAAGCCTTTCTGCGCGGGCTGGAGCGCATTGACGATAACGGCAAGGTTTACGAACTCTGCGGCGCGGAAGTGTGGGAACTGAAGGAATTGGTCATCTGGCTGCGCGATATATTGGGGTTGCAAAGATGGGTCATCGGATTGCCTGATGCGTTGGGGCGGCTGCAGGGTCTGGCTTTCGACTTCGTTCCCGGCAAGCCTTTTTCCAGCGACAACTTCAAGTCGCTCCAGCTTGACAGCGTGTGCGCTGAAGATGGCATGAACGAACTCGGCATTGATCCCTGGGGCATGTCACAGCTGGCGCCGACATGGCTCGGCAACAGCACGCGCCAGCATCGCTACCAGGCCTATCGTCGCAAGGCGCGGCGCAGTCACAGTGACCAGGGCTGACAATGATCCGCGTACCCACGGGCTGACTTTCTACCAGGTCGGCGGCTCGGTCCGTGATCAACTGCTCGGGATCGATTCCCCCGACCGGGATTTCGTCGTGGTGGGGGCCTCCCCCGAAGAAATGGTTCGGCGTGGCTTCAAACCGGTCGGGCGTGACTTCCCCGTCTTCATTCACCCGGACAATGGTGAGGAATACGCCCTGGCGCGCACCGAGCGCAAGTCGGGACGTGGTTACCATGGCTTCGTCTTCCACGCCGGCCCCGATGTCAGCCTCGAACAGGACTTGGCTCGCCGGGATCTGACCGTCAATGCCCTGGCGCTTGACCCGGACAATCATCTGATCGACCCGTTCAATGGTCGGCTCGATCTCGAGCGTGGTGTGCTTCGACACATTTCGGATGCCTTCCGAGAGGACCCTGTGCGGATCTTGCGATTGGCCCGCTTCGCCACCCGTTTCGAGACCTTCAGAATCGCCGACGATACGCACGCACTGTGTGTCCGAATGGTCGCTGCAGGCGAAGTCGCACACCTGGTACCGGAGCGAGTCTGGCAGGAAATGAGCAAGGCGCTGATGTATCCCGCCCCTTCGCGGTTTTTCGAGGTGTTGCGCTCGGTCGGTGCACTGAAGGTGATTCTGCCGGAAGTGGATGCCTTGTTCGGTGTACCCCAGCCGCCTCGATATCATCCGGAAATCGATACTGGCCGTCACACCCTGATGGTGGTCGACCAGGCGGCCAGGCTCAATGGCGGCCTGCCCGAACGCTTTGCCTGTCTTGTTCATGATCTCGGCAAGGCCATGACCCCGTCCGACCAGTGGCCCTCCCATCGCGGCCACGAGAAAAGCGGCCTCGGGCCCATTCGCGAAGTATGCAGTCGCCTGGCCGTCCCGAATGAGTGCCGGGACATGGCGCTGCTGGTCGGCGAATTCCACCTGCATTGCCACCGTGCCCTGGAGCTGAAACCTCAAACCGTTCTCAAACTGTTCCAGTGCCTGGATATCTTCCGTCGACCCGATCGGCTGGAGCGCTTTCTCCTCGCCTGTGAGGCCGACCTGCGTGGTCGTGAAGGTCGTGAAGACGAGCCTTATCCTCAGGCTGATTACCTGCGCCGGGCCGCCAGTGCCGCGGTTGGGGTCGAGGCAAAATCTTTTGTCGAGCAGGGAATGAAAGGGGAGCAGATCGCGCGCGCCATGGCCGCTGAACGGGTGATGCAGATCAAGCGTGTCCGTGAAGGTCTGAGATCTGAGGGTGATCCGTGATCCGTGGTCAGTGGTCGAGAACCAGTTGGGGTCTTTCCAGGGCGCCACGCCAGGCGTCAACGGGAAGCGGTTTGCCAAGCAGGTAACCCTGCACCACATCGACACGGCAACTCAGCAGATAACCAAGTTGCTGGCGTGTTTCCACGCCTTCGGCCAGGACGGTCATGCCGAGACTGTGGATTAAATCGACGATGGCGCGGGTCAAATCGCGCTCGCGTGGGTCGCGTTCCAGGTTGCTGATGAAGCTCCGGTCGAGCTTGACGTAATCGACCTGAAGCCTGCGCAGGTGGGATAGCGAGCTGTAGCCGGTGCCGAAGTCGTCCAGGCAGACCTTGCAGCCCAGCTCCCTGAGTTTGGTGATCGTGTTCAACCCGGCCTCGAAATCCTGCATGGCGGTGCTTTCCGTGATCTCCAGATGCAGATCCGTCGGATCGACCTTCATGCGCTTGCAGAGGCCCGCAAGCTTGTCGGCGAGGTCTGGCTGCTGGAAACGCTGGGCCGACAGGTTGACCGACGTGCTGATCGGCGGCAGGGAAAGATCCTGCTGCCATTCTGCCAATTGACCCAGCGCCTGCTTCAGGATTTGGTCTTCCAGATCATCAAGCACACCCAATCGCACGGCTTCCTGCATGAACGAACCCGGCGTCAACAGTCCGCGTTCGGGATGGTTCCAGCGCAGCAGGGTCTCGAAGCCCGTGATACGGCGCTGGCGGATACCGATCAGCGGCTGGAAGTACAGGGTGAACTGGCCCTCGGTCACGGCCTGGCGAAGCTCACGTTCGAGTTGCAAGAGGTCGTGCGGCGCGGAGGGCTCGCCTTCGGCCCGGTGAACGACCAGCAGTTCGCCTTCCGATGCAGCCAGCAACTGCGCCTGTTGGGCAAGATTGATCAGGGCGACCGCATCAATCTCGTCATCGGGCGAAAAACATAATCCGCCACTGATACTGAGAAACACATCCTGGGCATTGTGGGTGATGGGTTTTGCGCATTCGGCCAGCATCTGGCGGGCCTTGCCGATCGCCACTTCCCGTTGCCCCGCCTCGGGCAGAATGAACAGGAAGTCACGCTCGCCGGTTCTACCCAATATGGCATTGGGTGGGGCGGTGGCCTGCAGTCTCTGGATCAGCTTGTGGATCAGTTTGTCTGTCTGCTCCCAACCCAGTGCCTGACTGAGCAACTTGAAGCGGTGAATGCCGATGGACAGGATGGCAATCCGGCTGCGCTTGCTCGTCGTGGCGCGGACCTCGACTGATAGTTGATCCTGTAACTGTCGTCTATTCGGCAGGCCGGTCATCGCGTCGTGCATGCGGTAGTGGACAAGCCGTTTCTCCGCGCTGATCGCCTTGGTATTGGCCAGGCTGGCATCTCGCCGTTCGATCTCCAGCAGCCAGGTGATGATGCTGTAGCCAATCAATGACTGCAACACCAGCCCCGCCGCGCCCAAGTGCAATGTCTGGGCAAGGTGGAGCCCGGGCGTGGGCATCCAGTTGCCGATGCTTAGCATCAACATGTGAGCGCCGTAGAGGCTGAAGGTCAGGGGGACCAGGTAAGAGCTGATCTGGTTGAAGCCGCGCAAGGCCGACCACAGCATGGCCGCCGTCACCACAAAGGCCAGGCCGGTGACAACATGGGAGGGCGAATATTGCATTAGCCACTCGGTCACCATGCCATCGGGAAAATAATGGAACAGCAGGCTGTTGCCCACGCCTGTCGCCAATGCCAGCCCAATGAGCAAAACCTGCCAGATTGATCTGACCGGGCGGTGGACCACCGCTTCCCTCGCGCCCATGATCAGCCAGATGACATGCAGGTAGGCCATGACCAGGGAAAAGGCTATCAACAACGGTAGAAAGGCCTGGTGGGAACCATCGTCCGTCATCAGTTTGATAACGAGGGCCGCGGAGGCAAAATGCAGTGTCATGGCCAGGCAACTCAATGCCCAGTGGCCAAGGAACGAGTGCTTGTACTGGGACAGGAAAGCCAAAAGAAGGACGGCCAGGACCAGGCCGAAAAGCGCCTGACCGGACTGGACGGTGAAGGTCAGTGGACCAAGCTGTTGCAAGGAATAGCTCCCCGGGAATGGTGTTGTCACCGATTCTGGGTGATAGAAGCGATGGTGTGGCCTCTATCAGTAACGAACTGGCGCCCATTGATACTATTTTTTCAGTATCTCACCTCCGCATGCAAAGCGCGACTTTCGTCATGATTGAATGCCGCGCCGATGCGCCGATCCGCGATTCGACGGCACTAAACCCGATTGCCATTGTCCATCCACCCGTTGCTAATTGACAGCCCCTGCACCGGATCTGTTGTACATTGCGCGTCTTGACCAGAGGAGGAGCCGCACTTGCCATTGACACGCCTTGGACTGAGTAACCCGGTCGCGGTTGCCGTGGGCTGCATTCTACTGGTCATTTTCGGCCTCCTCAGCCTGTCGCGCCTGCCGGTGCAGATGACACCGAATATTGATCGTCCGTCGATTTCCATCTCGACCGGCTGGCGCGCCGCAGCGCCGGCGGAAATCGAGTCGGAGATCATCGAGCCGCAGGAAAATCAGCTTCGCGATGTGCCCGGCTTGCGCCGGATGACTTCAACGGCCAGCCAGGGCAGTGGCTCCATCAACCTGGAATTCGAGGTCGGGGACGATATCAACCGGGCTCTGATTGAGGTCATCAACCGCCTGAACCAGGTGCCACGCTACCCGGCTGATGTCACCGAGCCGACTGTCCGGGTCGGCTCCGATCAGTTCGGCGACACGATTGCCTGGTTCTCCATTCGCCCCGTCCCAGGCAATGATCGTCCGATTATCGAGTTCCAGGATTTTGTCAATGAGGTGATCAAGGAACGCATTGAGCGCATCCCGGGCGTCTCCTCGGCCAACCCCCGCGGCGGTCGTCCATACGAAGTTCGGGTGACTTTCGATCCTTACCGGGCCGCCGCCATTGGCGTTGATCTGACCCGTATCGGTCAGCGTCTCGGCCAGAACGCGGATGTTTCCGGCGGTTTCCAGGAAGTCGGCCGCCGCCAGTACACGCTGCGATTTGCAGGCAAGTACAGCATCGCCGACCTGCAGAATCTGGTGCTGGAATGGCGTGACGGTCGTCCGGTCTTTCTGGGCGATGTGGCCCAGGTGGAACGGGTGATGCGCGACAGCACGGGGGTGATGACCCAGGATGGCGGACCTTCCATCGCCATGAACGTGATTGCCGAGCCTGGGGTCAACGTGCTTGAAGTGATGGCCGATCTCCAGGCTACCGTCGCCAATCTGGAGCAGACTCACCTGCGCCCGGCCGGCCTCTACATTCTCCAGGTTTCCGACGATACCATCTATATACGCCAGTCCATCTGGATGGTTGCCACCAACCTGATGCTGGGCATGAGCCTGGCGGTGCTGGTGCTGTGGTTCTTCTTTCGCCGTCTGCGCGCTACCCTGATGGTTGCCCTGGCGATTCCGCTGTGCCTGTGTTTTGCCTTCCTGGTTCTCGATGGCACAGGCAGAACACTCAACGTGATTTCACTGGCGGGGTTGGCATTTGCCACCGGCATGGTGCTCGACGCGGCGATTGTGGTGCTCGAGAACATCGTTCGCCAGCGAGAGCAGGGCAGGGACCCGCTGGAGGCTTCTGATCGAGGCACCGGCCAGGTCTGGGGCGCACTGCTGGCATCGACAGCCACCACGGTCGCCATTTTCGTACCGGTCATCTTCCTGCAGGATGAGGCCGGCCAGTTGTTTGCCGATCTTGCCGTCGTGATCTCGGCGGCGATCGTCTGCTCGCTGCTGGTGGCCATCATCGTGCTGCCGACAGCCAGTTACCGGCTGCTGGGGACGGAAAAACTGACCGATCGCCATGCCGACTGGTGGTCCGGCGCCACCAAGATCGTCATGAACCTGACCGCCACACCGCGCCGGCGCTGGGGATGGATCGGCGGCCTGACCGTGGCGCCCATCCTGGTTGCCGTGCTGCTGCTGCCCCCTGCAGACTATCTGCCGGAAGGCAAGCGCAACTTCATCTTCGGCTTCATTCAGACCCCGTCCGGCATGGGCCCGGAAACTGCCGAACGTGAACTGATCGATGTGATCAACGCGCGCATGATGCCGTACCTGTCTGGCGAAAAAGAGCCCGAGATCTACAACAGTTTTCTCGGCTTTTTCGGTAGCGGCGCCTTTCTGGGCATGCGGGCCGCAAATGACAGTGAAGTCGATGAATTGCTCAAGGTGGTCAACTCCGAGATTCTCAGCGGCTTCCCCGATACCTTCGGCGCCGCCAACCGGTCGCCGATTTTTGGCGGTCGCGGCAGTCGACAGATTTCGGTTGACCTGCAGGCCGCCGATTTCGAGGATCTGCTTGAGGCAGGCCAGACTGGTTTTGTCGCAATCCAGCAGGCGCTGCCCGGTGCTACGGTCAGGCCTCAGCCCGGCCTCGAATTGGCCGAGCCCGAGTTGCGCCTGATTCCGGATGATCGACGAATCGCCGAGCTGGGTTGGACCCGGGCCGACGTGTCGGTGCTGATCCGCGCCCTCGGCAACGGCGCCTTTCTGGGTGATTACTTCGATGGTGATCGTCGCCTTGACGTCATTCTGCGCGGGGAGCAGTGGTTGACGCCGGAAGAGCTCTTGTCCATGCCCCTGGCCACGCCATCGGGGCAGATTGCGACCCTGGGTGAGTTGACCCGACTGGAGCGCACCGCTGGCCCCAACCAGATCCGCAGGGTGGATCGTCGCCGAACCCTCTCGTTGCAGGTCACGCCACCGTCCGGCATGCCGATG
>JBGTEC010000188.1:0-7721 GCA_041747995.1 Wenzhouxiangella sp. | reverse complement strand
TGCGGCCCGTTGCGTTGACATCGCCACCACCTCGGCGATCAAACGCATGCTGTTGCCGGCCGCCCTGGCCGTTCTCGGCCCGGTCGTGATCGGCTTCGGCCTCGGTGCCGAGGCCCTCGGCGGCATGCTCGGCGGCGCTCTGTTGGGCTGTGTGCTGCTGGCCCTGACCATGGCCAATGCCGGCGGCGCTTGGGACAACGCCAAGAAGTACGTCGAAAAGGGCAACCTCGGCGGCAAGGGCTCTCCCGCGCACACGGCCAATGTAGTTGGCGACACCGTGGGCGACCCGCTCAAGGACACCTCCGGCCCGTCGATGAACATTCTCATCAACGTCATGGCCATCGTCAGCCTGGTCATCGCCCCCCTGCTCAGTCAATAAGGGCCGATCGAAGAGGTACGACGCAAACGCGGCCCACTGGGCCGCGTTTTGCGTATTGGGGAAGGGAAACGGGAACGGGAAAGGGGGAAAGGGAAAGGGAAAAGCGGGTTCCGGAACAGGCTCAAGGCTCAAGGATAGGGCTCTGCGTTGGTCGGGGTTGCATCCCCGACGGGCAAGAGTTCGGTGCCTGGGAAAGCGTCACCCCTATCGACAAATCGACGGGGATGTTTTTCCCGTTTCCCGTTTCCCGTTTCCCGTTTCCCGTTTCCCGTTTCCCGTTTCCCGTTTCCCGTTTCCCGTTTCCCGTTTCCCGTTTCCCGTTTCCCGTTTTCCATCCACCCTGCCATAATCGAACCATGGCTTACTCAATGAATCGAACTCCATGGAATGGCTGAGTTGGGAGCTGCTGAAAATCCCCGGTTGGTTTCTGGCCGTCCTGCTGGTGCTGGTCGGGCTGGCTGGGACGGTGCTGCCGGCGCTGCCCGGGGTGCCGATTGTGCTGGCCGGGCTGATACTGATCGCCTGGATGGATGGCTTTGCCAATGTCAGCGGCTTCACGCTGATCTGGATGACCGTTCTGACCCTGCTGTCGGTCATCATCGACTTTCTCGCCACTGCCGAAGGCGCACGGCGCTTCGGGGCGGGCCGTCACGCCATCCTGGGGGCCACTGTGGGCCTGCTGGTGGGTTTGTTCTTCGGTCTGCCGGGCATCCTGTTCGGACCTTTCCTCGGCGCGGTTGCCGGTCACCTGGTGAGCAAGGCCAATCTGGATGATTCCATGCGTGCAGGCGTCGGTGCCACCATCGGTGTGGTGATCGGCACGATCTCGAAAATGGTGATTGCGGTGGTTTTGTTGGTTTGGTTTTTGGTGGCGTGGTGGATGTAGGTGAAAGGTATAAAGGTGAAAGGTGAAAGGAAAAAGAAGAGACGGGGGACGGGGGACGGAAAGTCGGTGGTCGGTGATTAGTGCGGCGGTGCGGCGGAAGACGGTAGACGGTAGACGGAAAAGAATGAAAGAATTAGGGGAAAGGGAATAGGGAAATACAGGTTTACGGGAGATGCGGGTGGCGGGTCGAGAGGGAAATCGGGAGTGTGTGAGTTGTGGGGCGCCGGTTGCTGGTGACTGGTGCGGGGCTTGTGGGGAGCGAGTGAGGAAGCCCGGCGAGCTTCGCCTTGGCGAGTACCTGGGCGAGTTTTTCGAGGAACTGACCAATCTCAACGGTAAGCTTTGGGGCAGCTTGCGCGCCCTGGTTTTCCGGCCGGGCAAGTTGACAAGCGAATACATGGCCGGACGACGTGTGCCGTGGATGCGCCCGCTGCACCTGTTTTTGCTGATCAACCTGCTTTATTTTCTGTTGTCGGGCTGGAACACCTTCAATACGCCGCTGTATGCGCACATGAGCTTCAGCAATTTCGTGCATCAGGCACTGGCAGTCGACTGGACCAACCGGGCCATCAATGATCCGATCGTCGCTGACGACAGGTGGCACCGGGTCATTCGCCAGATGCCCCTGGCCAACCCGGACCTGGACAAACAAGACGCTCAGGTCCATCAGCGCCTGCGCGAATACGCGGCCGAATTCGATCGCAAGACCGACATCTATGCGCGCACCCTGATCATCAGCCTGATTCCGCTGATGACCCTGCTTCCATGGCTGATCTTCGTCCGGCGGCGCGAGGGGCCGGTCAGGCACCTGGTGTTTGCCACCCACTGGATGAGCTGGTTTCTGCTGCTGTCCATACCGGCCGGCATGATCACCATGGAACTGCTCAGGCGCGGCATCGTCGGCTACCGGGGGTGGGTCGAGGAGGCGATCAGCTCGGGTCTTATCGTGGTGCTCATGATGGCCTGGTCGGTGCCAGGGTTTCGGCGCGTCTACGGCCTGGGGTGGCTGACTGCCGGGCTTTCAGGGCTGGCGATGATCTTCTGGTTGGTCCTGGCTTTGACCATCTATCGTTCGATGCTGTTCTTTGTGGTGCACTGGACCATGTGAACCGGTTACTTCTTTCTTGATGCCGCCAGGAGTTGTTCTATGCGTTGGCCTGATTCCGATGAGGTGTCGTGCAGGAATTTCAGGGTTGGCATGATGCGCAGGCGTACGCGGGGGCCGAGTCGGTGGCGGACTTTTCCGGAATTTTCATTGAGGAACTTGATGATCTCCGGCGCCTGCTCGATTTCGAGCACGGCCACATACACCTTGGCATGCGACAGATCCCGGGCGACCTCAACATCGGTGATGCTGATCAGGCCGCGCGGAATGTCGTATTCGAACTCGTGCTGGACGATGTCGGCCAGTTCGCGCCGCAGCAGACCTGCGACGCGTTCGGAGCGCGGGACACTCATTCGAGTGTCCGCTGCACTTCGATGCGCTCGAAGCACTCGATCTGGTCGCCGGGCTTGATGTCGTTGTATTGCTTGACGCCGATACCGCATTCGGTTCCCGCCTGAACTTCGGCCACATCGTCCTTGAAGCGGCGCAGGGACTCGAGCTCGCCTTCAAAGATAACGACATTGTCACGCAACACCCGGATCGGGTTGGCCCGCTTGACCGTGCCTTCGATGACCAGACAACCGGCGATCGCGCCAAGCCTCGATGAGCGGAACACATCCTTGACCTCGGCCAGGCCGAGAATGTTCTCCTTGACCTCAGTGCCCAGCAGACCGGTGATGGCCTTCTTGACATCGTCAATGGCGTCGTAGATCACGCTGTAGTAGTTCAGGTCGAGATCGGCTTCCTGGATGATCTTGCGCGCCGTGGCGTCAGCACGGACGTTGAAGCCCATGATGATGGCGCCGGACGCCTGAGCCAGGCTGGCGTCGGACTCGGTGATGCCACCGACGCCGGAGGCCACCACGTTGACCTTGATCTCGTCGGTCGACAGGCGGGTCAGGGAGTCACGCAATGCTTCCACCGAGCCCTGCACATCAGCCTTGATCACCAGGTTGACGTTCTGGATTTCACCACTGCCGCCTTCGCTCATCTGTTCGAACAGGTTCTGCAGCTTGGATGCCTGCTTCTCGGCCAGTCGACCTTCACGCGCCGATTGCTTGCGCTGGTCGGCCGCTTCACGCGCCTTGCGTTCATCAGCCACGGCAAGAACGTCATCACCGGCATTGGGCACGCCCGACAGACCGAGAACCTCGGTCGGAATGGAGGGACCCGCTTCATCGATCGGCTTACCGGTCTCATCGAACATGGCACGCACCCGTCCGAAGACTTCGCCGGCCAGAACCATGTCACCACGCCTGAGCGTACCGTCCTGGACCAGGATGGTCGCGACCGGACCGCGGCCCTTGTCCAGGGCCGACTCGACCACCACACCACGGCAGCGCCGCGACGGCGTGGCTTTCAATTCCATCATTTCGGACTGGACCAGAATGGCGTCCAGCAAGGCATCAACGCCCTCACCCGTGATGGCCGAGACGGGAACAAAAATTTCCTCCCCGCCCCAATCTTCCGGGACGACTTCTTCGGCAGCCAGTTCAGACTTGACCCGATCGAGATCAGCCTCTGGCTTGTCGATCTTGTTGACCGCAACGATCAGTGGAACCCCGGCGGCACGCGCGTGCTGGATGGCCTCCTTGGTTTGCGGCATGACGCCATCATCGGCAGCAACGACCAGGATGACGATATCGGTCGCCTGGGCGCCGCGGGCGCGCATCGCGGTGAACGCGGCGTGGCCCGGGGTATCCAGGAAAGTGACGACACCGTTGTCGGTTTCGACATGGTAGGCGCCAATATGCTGGGTGATGCCACCGTGCTCGCCGGCTGCCACCTTGGCCCGACGAATGTAGTCGAGCAAGGATGTCTTGCCGTGGTCGACGTGACCCATGACGGTCACCACCGGCGGACGGGTTATCTGGTCGCCGCCAGCCTCGCCTTCGGTGGCTTCGAGCTCCTGTTCGAGATTGCGCGCATCGAGCGGCCGGGCCTCGTGGCCCATCTCCTCGACCACCAGGATCGCGGTTTCCTGATCCAGCGGCTGGTTGATGGTGACCATGGTGCCCATGTTCATCAGCGCCTTGATCAGCTCGCCAGCCTTGACCGCCATCAACTTGGCGAGTTCGCCGACGGTGATGGTCTCGGGAATTTCGAGCGCGCGCTTGACCGGTGCGGTCGGCTTCTGAAAGCCGTGCTCGGTCGGGCCGCTGGTCAGCTTGCCCTTCCGCTTGGGCTTGCGACGCTTGGACTTGGGCGAGACGTGTAATTCCTCGCGACCGTAGCGGGTGCGGGCATCCTTGGGATCCTTGGCCGCACCACCACGACGCTTGCGTTCGGCTTCCTTTTCGGCCGCCTGGCGAGCCACCTTGGCTTCGACTCGGGCCTGGGCCTCGTCGAGGGCGCGCTGCTTCTCCAGTTCCTTGCTCTGGACGGCCTCTTCGGCCTCGCGGCGCTTGCGCTCTTCTTCCTCGACCTGGTCGCGCTTCTGCTGCTCTTCCTGTTCCTGCTGCTGTTCCTTGAGGCGGCGCTCCGCTTCCTCGCGCTCTGCGCGTTCGGCTTCTTCACGCGCCAGGCGGGCTTCTTCCAGCGCCTGGGCAGCTGCTTCGCGATCCGGATCGGTCGTTTCCTGTTCGGCGATGGCGCCACGCTTGACGTAGGTGCGCTTCTTGCGCACTTCCACGTTGACCGTGCGCGACGGCGCAGCACCCCGGGTCCGTGGACCGCGTCCGGCGCCGCCGGTCGGCACCCTGAGCTCGCTCAGCGTCTTGCGCTTGAGCGTGACCTTGCGCGGGCCGCTGCTGTCTTCGGGCGCTTCGCCCTTGCCATGGCTGGTGCGCAAGTAGGACAGAAGCTTCTTCTTGTCCTCATTGGTCACCGCCGCCGTGGGATCGGTAACCTTGATCCCTGCGTCATTGAGCTGGGTAAGCAGGCGCTTGACCTCAACGCCCAATACTTCAGCCAGTTGTGTAACGGTGACCTGCGACATCAAAATATCCTCAGAATTTTCAGGATTCTATTGCAAAACATTAAATTCACGCACCTTGTCCGGCTACGACGAAACGATCCTAAAGCTGTCGTCACTCCTCGTTGAACCAGTGGGCGCGGGCCTCCATGATCAGCGCGGCGGCGAGCTCCGGCTCCAGACCCTTGACATCTTCCACTTCGTCGACAGCGCATTCGGCCAGGTCGTCACGGGTACGGATACCCTTTTCCGCCAAACGATAGGCGATCGACTCGGTCATCCCTTCCAGGTCCAGCAGGTCCTGCTCGGGACGGTGCTCATCGAGCTCTTCTTCCGAGGCGATCATCTGGGTCAGCAGGGCATCGCGTGCGCGCTTGCGCAACTCGGCCACCATGCCTTCCTCGAACTCCTCGATCGCCAGCAACTCCGATTCGGGCACGTAGGCCACTTCCTCGACGTTGGTAAATCCTTCCTGCACCAGGATGCCGGCAAATTCCTCATCGACATCCAGCTTCTTCATGAACATTTCAAGGACAGCACGCGACTCGGACTCGCTCTTCTGCTCGGCTTCCTCGACGGTCATGACATTGAGCGTCCAGCCGGTCAGCTCCGCCGCCAGGCGCACGTTCTGACCGCCGCGGCCAATGGCCTGGGAAAGATTCTCCTCTTCCACGGCAATGTCCATGCTGTTGGAGTCTTCATCCACCACGATCGAGCTGACTTCCGCCGGCGCCATGGCGTTGATCACGAACTGGGCCGGGTTCTCATCCCACAGGATGATGTCGATGCGCTCACCGGCCAACTCGTTGGATACCGCCTGAACTCTCGAGCCGCGCATGCCGACGCAGGCGCCGATCGGATCGGTTCGCGCATCCAGTGCATGGACGGCGATTTTGGCCCGACGGCCGGGATCACGGGCCGCGCCCTTGATCTCGATCAGCTCCTGGCCAATTTCAGGCACTTCGAGCTTGAACAGCTCGACCAGAAATTCACTCATGCTGCGGCTGACAAACAGCTGCGGGCCGCGCTGGTCCGGGCGAACTTCGTACAGGTAGCCACGGATGCGGTCGTGCGTGCGCGCCGTTTCACCGGGAATCGTATGGCGTGACGGGATGAACGCCTTGGCGTTTTCACCCAGGTCCAGCACGATACCACCACGTTCCATGCGCTCGATCTTGCCGTGGACCAGCTCGCCAACCCGGTCCTTGAAGGCGTCGACAACCTGCTCGCGCTCGGCCTGGCGTACGCGCTGAACGATGACCTGCTTGGCGGCCTGGGCGGCAATGCGACCAAACTCGGGCGGCTCCATCGGCTCTTCGATGAAATCCCCGACCTCAAGCTCGGGATCGTGTTCACGCGCCTCGGTCAGACGGATCTGCTTGGCGTCGGATTCGAACTCGACTGTCGCGTTCTCGTCATCGCCTTCAATATCTTCGTCCGGCAGCACTTCCCAGCGCCGGAACGCTTCGTAGTCGCCGGTCGAGCGGTCAATGACCACGCGCACGTCGATATCTTCCATGTGCCGGCGCTTGGCGGCTGAAGCCAGCGCGGCCTCGATGGCCTCGAAAATGACGTCCTTGTCCAGGCCCTTCTCGTTGGAGACCACGTCAACGACCTGTAAAATTTCTTTGCCCTTGCTCATCGATTCCATGTCCGAGATTGATTCAAGCGCCGCTAACGTCGTCAGACCTTATCGGCAAACAATGCATCCAGATCGGGCGCCAGCCTGGCTTTTGCCATGCCCGCCACCGGCAATCGCCACTGGGTGCCGTCCACATCCAAACTAACCTCATCGCCGTCGACACTGACGATGGGACCCTTGAACTTGCGCCGCCCTTCCAGCGGCACCTGCATCTGAACCGACGCGGTATCGCCGATAAAGCGCTCGAAATGCGCGGCGGTAAACAGCGGCCGCTCGACACCCGGCGAAGAGACTTCCAGCGTGTACTCGCCCGATACGGGATCTTCGACGTCGAGCGCGGCGGATACTTCACGGCTGACCGTGGCACAGTCTTCCAGGCCCACGCCGGTTTCCGGCTGGTCGATATAGAGTCTCAACACCCGGTTTTTCGGGTTGGTCGAATACTCGATGCCGACATACTCGTAGCCGAGGTCTTCGACCAGCGGCAAAAGCAGGCTTTCAAGTCGGTCTGTCGCGGCCATGTCGTGCTCTTCACTCTCCGATACAGTTATTCAAGTTGCTCAATTACAGTTTCTGTTCAACCGCAGTTTTTCAACTACACTTCATGCAGCTATTCCGCGGCGGCGGTTCGGCACCCGGGTCAAAATGCCCGGGTCCTGAAACGAAAAAAGCCCCTTTAACCAGGGGCTTTTTTCTTTATCCACCAAAAACCTGGTAGCGGGGGCAGGATTCGAACCTGCGACCTTCGGGTTATGAGCCCGACGAGCTGCCAGACTGCTCCACCCCGCAATTGAG
>JBGTEC010000187.1:0-27532 GCA_041747995.1 Wenzhouxiangella sp. | reverse complement strand
ATCGAACAAATTGCTAAGCTCCTGTTTTTGCTAGATTCAAAAGCCTTAACCACAGAGGACACAGAGTTCACAGAGTGAGAAATCTGTTTTCTCGTTCTTTTTCTCTGTGTCCTCTGTGGTTCAGTCTTTTGGTGTTTTTTGCGACACACCCGCACGCCTTGTTCGTTACGCGACAGCGGGCCCGGTTACGGGATTGGAGACTCTGTGGTGAATGCCTTTTTCCCTTGAAACAGGCCGGGACAATGAGCATCCGAATCAGGCTTCCTTCAGATGTTCGGCTATCCGTTCGGCCAGTTGAGCGCTGATGCCCGGGACGCGCGCCAGCTCTTCCGGACCCGCTTTGGCCAGACCCTGGAGGCCACCAAAATGCTGCAACAGTTTCTGACGCCGCTGCGGGCCGATACCGGGAATCTGCTCGAGTGGCGAGGCCTGGGAGCGCTTCTCTCGCCGTCGCCGGTGGGCGCTGATTGCGAAGCGATGGGCTTCGTCCCTGATTTGCTGGACCAGGTGGGAGGCCGGGTGATGTGGTCCGGGACGGACTTCCCGATCATCCAGAACAAAACTCTCATGACCCGCTCGGCGTGCTGGCCCCTTGGCCACACCCATAACCGGAATGGCGTCCAGCCCCAACTCCGCCAGGACCTGGCGCGCCCGGCTGGCCTGGCCCTTGCCGCCATCAATGATCACAAGATCGGGCACGCCGTCTTCCTCCAGAACCTTGCGGTAACGCCGCCGCAGCACCTGCTCCAGCGCGGCATAATCGTCACCGGGTTCGATACCCTCGATGTTGTATTGGCGATACAGTTTTTTATGTGCCCCCTCGGGGCCGAAAACGACGCAGGAGCCGACTGTCTCGCTACCTGAAATATGGCTGATATCAAAGCACTCCAGGTGCTCGGGCGGTGACGGCAGATCGATGAGATGGGCGAGCTCACTCAGCCCGCGCCCGACCTGATCACGCTCCGACAGCCTCCGCCTGAGCGCATCGGTCGCGTTGGCCACGGCCAGCTTGATCCATTGGGCGCGGTCACCGCGCACCCGCCAGCGCAGCCCGACCCGGGCTTCGCGACGCCTGGCCAGTGCCTCCTTCCACAGTTCGGCCTGTTCCGGCTCGTGCGACAGAACCACCTCGGCCGGGGGGATGCGTTCGGCATAGTACTGACCAACAAACGCGCTCATGATCTCGCCTTCGGTGATCTCCTCGTGCAGGTTTGACGGGAAAAAACACCGCCCGCCGACATTACGACCGTGCCTGAACTCCACCACCTGGATAGCCGCTTGCCCGCCGGCGCAGCAGAGCCCGATGACATCAAGGTTATCAGCGCCATTGGCCACGTACTGACTGGCACGCACGCCCTGCAGCGTCTGGATATGATCGCGCAGCATTGCAGCCTTTTCGAAAGCCTGCGCCGCGCTGGCCTCTGTCATCCGCTCGGTCAGATGTTCGATGACCGCCTCATCGCGTCCCTTGAGAAACTGCACGGCGGCATCTACGTCTCGAGCATATTCAGCCTCGCTGATATAGCCGACGCATGGTGCACTGCATCGATTGATCTGGTATTGCAGGCAGGGCCGGGTCCGATTGCGAAACACCGAATCGCGGCACTGCCGCAAGCCCAGCAATCGGTAAATCTGGTTCAGAGACTCGCGCACGGCGCCAGCGCTGGAATACGGCCCGAAGTATTGTCCCGGCTGCTTGCGGCCGCCGCGGTAAAAGCCGATCCGCGGATACGGGTGACTGGTCTCCAGTCTGATCCAGGGGTAACTCTTGTCATCACGCAGGTTGATATTGAAACGGGGCCGATGGGATTTGATCCACTCGTTTTCCAGCAGCAGCGCTTCAGCTTCGGTGCGGGTCAGACTGACTTCCATCGAGGCCAGTTTGCGCAGCATCAGGTTGATACGCCCACCTTTGTCCCGATGATCGAAATAACTGCCGACCCGGCGGCGGAGATTGCGGGCCTTGCCGACATACAGCACCTTGCCACCGGCATCACGCATCAAGTAAACGCCCGGGCCGGTCGACAGCGAACGAGCAAATGCCCGCCCATCGAATTCGCTCATCGTCCGGCCTTGAGCTCCTCGATGAGGCGATCGGCAGCCGCTTCGAGCATGTCCAGCACACGTTCAAACCCGTGATCACCTCCATAGTAGGGATCGGGGACCTCCTCCAAACCATATTCAGGAGCCAATTGCATGACCAGATCGAGCTTGGCCGTGGCATTGGGTGGAGCGATGGCGCGCAGATCCTCCAGATTGGATCGATCCATGGCGAAGATGTAGTCGAATCGCCGGAAGTCGGCCAGGGTCACTTTCCGGGCCCGCTGGCCGCTGATATCCATGCCCCATTTGAGCGCGAACTCGATGGCGCGAGGGTCCGGTGGGCTTCCGATGTGATAGCCGATGGTACCCGCCGAATCAGTGACCACTTCAATGCCGGCCTGGCTGATCTTGTGGTCGAACATGGCCTTGGCCGTCGGGCTTCGGCAGATATTTCCAAGGCAAACAAAAAGTATGGTTTTCATCGTCTTGCAATATTTATTTAAAGTCAGATATAACTTGAAGTCTCAACACTTCTGCGCGCGCGCTCAAGGTCTTCCGGCGTATCGATTCCGACCGGTATCGGCGCCATCGCTTCTGCAGCGGCAACCAGCCAGCCAGCCTCGAGCGCCCGAAGCTGCTCCAGGAATTCGAGCTGCTCCAGTTCACTTTCCGGCAGGTCCTTCCAGGCTTTCAATGCTCCGGCGCGGTAGGCGTAGAGGCCAACGTGTCGTCGCGCCAGCCGGTCCGGCCAACTACCATCGCGAGCGTGCGGAATCGGTGCGCGTGAAAAGAACAGCGCCCGGCCTCGCCGATCGCTGACCAGTTTGACAACATTGGGGTCGTTCCATTGCGCCTCATCAGCAACCGGCTGCCACAGAGTCGCCATGCTGGCGTCCTCGTCCTCTGCCAGCAGTCGGGCGACCTGGACCAGACAGACCACCGGCATGGCCGGTTCGTCGCCCTGCAAGTTGACCACGATCGCCTCGTCAGCCAGGCCGAGTTTGGCCGATGCCTCGGCCAGGCGATCGGTGCCGGAGCGATGGCCCGAATCCGTCATCACGACTTGTCCGCCTTCAGCCCGGATCGCCTCGGCGATTGTCGGGCTGTCGGTTGCGACATGCACACTGGCAGCACCACAGGCCAGTGCTCGTTGCAGGGTTCTGACCACCATGGGCTTGCCACCAAGATCAGCCAGTGCCTTTTGTGGCAAACGGCTCGAGTGCAGGCGCGCCGGAATCAGAATATGAAAAACTGTGTCGGTGGCTTCATTCATCTGCAATTGTTCACTACGGCAATCATAAGCGTCGTCATGGGCAATAGTCAGGGACAATAGTCTTGCACATGACGGTCGACGGTATCGAACACGGTGTCGGGGAGTTTCGCGCTGACCTCGAGCACCCAAACCTCTGCTGCCAGGTCCAGCCGCCGCAGCTTGACGGCGTCCTTTGCCGTCACGATGACCGGGCCTTCGAGCCTGTCGATGTCGGTCGGCACGAAACAGTGATGATCGGGAAAGCGATGCTGGCTGGCAAGGATTCCCAGCTCGGCCAGGCTGGCGAAGAATCCTTCGGGGTTGGCAATGCCGCATGCGGCGCTGACCCGACGACCTGCCCACTCATGCGGCTGGGCCCGGCGTGAGCCGTCGAGAGAAACCAGGGCATCCGGGCAAAGATCGAATACCATCGCGCCCTGAATCTCCAGGCCGCCCCCCTTGACCAGCACGATGTCGACCTCTTCGAGGCGCTGGCGCGGCTGACGCAGCGGTCCGGCCGGCAACAGGCGGTCGTTACCGAACCCGCGCAGGCCGTCGACCACGCAAATTTCGAAGCTGCGCGCCAGGGCGACATGCTGCAGGCCATCGTCGGCAATAACGACCTCCGCACCCGCTTCCAGCGCGGCCTCGAGTGCCGCTGCACGACGTGCGCAGACCCAGACCGGCACTTGCGAGCTACTGGCAATCAGCACCGGTTCATCGCCAGCGACCCGCGGATCACTATCGCCAGTCACCTGCCAGGCCTCGCCTGGCGCCTTGCCGCCATAACCGCGACTGATCACCGCCACGGCCCGACCGGTCTCGACCAGGTGCCTGGCCAAGGCCATGACCACAGGGGTTTTGCCGCCGCCGCCCACGGTGAGGTTACCGACAACGATCACGGGAGTGGCCGGCCTCGAAGCTGGACGATGCCAGCGGTTGCCAAGCCGCAAACGATAAAGCCTTTCCAGGGTGAGCAGAAACGGCCCCGGTGGCCGGCCTTCGTACCAGACGCTGTTGCAGTGGCGCTCGAGCGCTGCACGCACCCCAACTACTCCCCGTTCTCCTGCAGTTGCAATCGATGCAGGTAGTGATATAAGCCTTCCGGCCTGGCCAGCAACTCGGCATGGGTGCCCGACTCGACGATAATGCCCTGATCAAGCACAACGACCTGGTCGGCCTTCTTGACCGTCGCCAGGCGATGGGCGATCACGACCGTTGTGCGGTCTTTCATGAGGGTTTCCAGCGCAGCCTGAATTTTCTGCTCGGATTCGGCATCCAGTGCCGAGGTCGCCTCATCGAGAATCAGGATTGGCGCGTCCTTGAGTAAGGCTCGCGCAATTGCCAGTCGCTGGCGCTGTCCGCCCGACAGCAGCGCACCATCTTCGCCGATGGGCGTGTCCAGCCCCTGGGGCAAACGCTCGATGAACTCCATTGCATGCGCCTGATGCGCCACTTCAACGACGCGGTCGCGACTGACCTCGCCGAGAACGCCGTAGGCAATGTTGCGCCCTACCGTGTCATTGAACAGCACCACGTCCTGGCTGACCAGGGCGATTTGCCGGCGCAGGGCGTCCAGCCGGAACTCATTGATGTCGATGCCATCGATAAAAATCCGCCCGGCATCGGGCAGGTAAAAACGCGGCAGCAGCTTGGCCAGGGTGGTTTTTCCGGAGCCGGACCGACCGACCAGCGCCGTAACTGTGCCTGGCGCCACGGTCAGACTGATGCCACTTAATACCTGTTGATCGGAATCAGGGTAGCTGAACCCCAGGTCCCTGATCTCGATCCGTCCCTGCAGGCGGCCGGGCTCGCGCGTACCCGTATCCGGCTCGGCCGGGGCATCGAGGACGCGAAAAATACTGTCGGCCGCGGCCAGGCCCTTTTCGATGACCGCATGCATCTTGGTCAGACGCTTGAGCGGCGGAATGCAGGCCACCATGGCGGCGAGGACCGACATGAAAATGCCGGCGGTGATGTCGGCGCGCATGTACTCGCTGGCTGCGATGACCAGCAGCAGGATGACCGCGAGGCCAGCTGCCAGCTGAATCAGCGACGATGAAACCAGTTGGGTCGCCGTCAGCTTCAGATGCAGCCGACGATTGTTCTCATTGATACGGGAAAAAGACTCGTTTTCCTGTCCGCGACCGCCAAAGATCTTGACCACTTCATGGCCATTGACCGCTTCTTCGGTCACATGGGTGACATCACCCATGGAATCCTGAATTCGGGCCGATATCTTGCGAAAACGGCGACTGATGACGGTGACCACCAGGGCGATGACGGGCACGAGCAGCAGCATCGCCAGAGTCAGGCGCCAGGACTGGATCAGCATGACGCCGACCAGGGCAATGACGGTAAACGTGTCTCTGAATGTGCCGATCAGCGCCGTTGTGGCCGCCTGGGCCACCTGCTCGGCGTTGTAGGTCACCCGCGAAATCATCTGGCCCGACGAGTGACGGTCGAAGTAGCTCGATGGCAAATCCAGGTAGCGGGCGAACAGGTCTCGACGCAAGTCGGCTATCAGGCGCCGCCCGACCCATTCCATGCCGAAGGCGCCACCGAAATTTCCCAGGATGCGCAAGACGACGGCCGCCAGAACCAGCGCTGGAAGCCAGAGACTGAAAGTGGGGTCGGTCGCGACGATGGTTTCATCGACGAGCGGTCGTAGCAGGTAGAAAAACAGGCCCTGCCCGGCCGCATCGAGCGCGACAGCCATTATGGCCAGGAAAAAGACCAGGCGCTGCCGTGCCAGGTAGGTGAGTAGACGACGATAAACTCGCGGCGCCGCAGTGCCCGGCACGCTCATTGGGCACCGCGACCAGTTCGGTGTCGCTCAGTGTCCACTAGGGGTCTCCACCCTCTTCGACCGCAGCGATGGTCAGGCGCCGGATTCCCTCGGCTGCTGCCGCATCCAGCGCGCGGACAACAAGGCGGTGCGGCGCTTCGGCATCGGCACGGATGACCAGCGTGGCGTCCGGGTTTTCGGCAAAACTCTCAATGATGGCGGCCTGCACAGTGGCACGCCGATCATCGGCCAGCATGCTGTCGCCGATGAACATTCGGCCATCGTCCGTGATCACCAATTCGATCACGTTGGGCAAGGTTTCGGTTTCGGCCGTCGCCGCTTCAGGCAGATCCAGGCGCAGCAGCGAGTGGCGCTCGAAGGTCGTCGAAACCATGAAGAAAATCAGCAGCAGGAACACCACGTCGATCAACGACGTCAGGTTGATCTCGGGCTCTTCCTGATCTTCCTCGTAAAGTTTCATTCAGCGGACCCGCCGCCGGGCGCTCTGCTCGATGGCCTGGATCAGCAATAAAGCCTGCTGCTCCATCTGCAATACGTAGCCTCGAACCAGTCCGCGAAAATATCGGTAGAAGAAGTAGCTCGGGATAGCCACGGTCAAACCGGCGGCGGTGGTAATCAGGGCTTCGGAAATGCCACCGGCCAGCTCGGTAGGGTCGCCCACGCCATGGACCATGATGGCGCTGAATACCTTGATCATGCCGACCACGGTGCCCAGCAGGCCCAGCAATGGCGTGATGCCGGCGACGGTCCCGAGCGTGTTGAGAAAGCGCTCGAGCTCATGCACCACGTGCCTTCCGGTGTCCTCGACAGCCTCCTTGATGACATCCCGGGTGCGGTCCCGGTTGTCCAGGGCAGCGGCAAGCACGCGTCCAAGCGGCGAGGAACGACGTAGCTGCTCGATATGCTTGGCATCGAGTTCCTGCTGCATCGCCCATTGCTTCACCTGGGCGGGAATGCGGCTCGGCATCACCCGTCCGCCACGCAGCGCAAGAAAGCGCTCGATAACGATGGCCACGGCGATCACTGAACAAAGAATGATCGGCACCATCAGCCAGCCGCCGGCAATTATGATTTCAAGCATTCAGTTTCCCAGAATTTGTCTTGTTGCAGGATCAAACGCGCATGATAACGGGTTTGACCAAAATAAAACGTGTGACACTTCAATGTGCGCAGGCCCGGTGCCCGTGCCTGGTCCAAGCCGTTCACGGGCAGTCACGGTGCGGACGCCAGAACCGGGGATGCTGGCCAGCCATCGATCGGATCGAGGGCTGCAATCCGGGCCCCATCGTGACAGTGACGGATCCGCAGCCGGCGGTGGTGACCAACGGGATGTCCGTGAGGTTCTGGAGCACTTCCGGATGCGGCCGTCCGGTTCGATCGAAGCCGGGAACCGAAGCCAATGCCAGTCCGGGGCGGGTGTGTTCCAGAAAGGCCTTGCTCGTGGCACGACGGTGGCCGCCGGCCGACAGGACCAGTACATCCAGGTTCAGGTCCGGATTCTCCGCGACCAGACGAGCCTCAACCGCGCTGTCGATGCCTCCTGTCAGCAGCACCACGCCGCCAGGTCCGCTGATGTGCAGCACGCAGGAACTGTTGGGACCCAGATCCGGCAGGCCCTCGGAAGGATGCAGGAATTCAAACCGGTAGCCGCCGCTGTTCCAGCCCGACCCGGTCACACACTTCTGTCCCGCGATCGTGCCAGATGAATACAGGTCGCGCTCGCTCACCAGATCCCGAACGCTGCCGAGGCCACCGGCATGGCCACGGTGGGCATGGGAAATCACGATTCGATCAAGCGCACCGGACTGCATGTTGCCAACGAGCCCAGGCAGGACCCGTCCCAGGGCATCTCCGCCCTCCCCGTCCCCAGGACCGCTGTCGTAGAGGATCCATTCCTCGTCAGTCCGGATCAGCACGGCCAGGCCATTGCCAACATCCAGCATCTGCAGTTCAAGCGCTCCCGGACCCGGCATTTCGACCCGTGGCCAGAGCAGCGGAACAAGCAGGAAGAGCCCCAGCCAGCGCGCCGGCCAGGCAGGCGGCGCCAGCAGCCAGAATGCGCCGACCATGGCCAGAACCATCGCCGCCAACCCCCCGCCGACCACAACCTGACGACCAAAATTAAACTCGTGCAGCGACCCGAGCAGACTCAATAGCAGACCAAGTCCGATTTCGGTGACCTCGATGACCCAGGCTGCAGGCAGATCAAGCAGGATCAAGCCGACACTGAGCAGCAGCGACGGCAATATCCAGAAACCCACCAGGGGTATGGCTACCAGGTTGGCCACCAGGGCAATCGGAATGATTTGCTGGAAAACGCCCACGTTCAGGGCCAGCATGCCGACGGCAATCATGAGCTGGGCCCGAACCAGTCCCGACAGCCATTGCAGGCCGCCCCCTGATGCCGAACCGGGGCGCCACGCAAAAGCCCAGATCAAGACGGTCACGGCAGCGAACGAAAGCCAGAAGCCGGTCGCCAGCGGCGCCATGGGATCGAACAGAACAACCGCAACCAGAGCCAGCAACAGGGCGTGACCGGGCATAATCCCGCGTCGCAGGAGGAACGCGCCACCTGCGACCAGCAGCATGATCAGCGCGCGCTGGGTCGGCAAGGTAAAGCCGGCCAGCATTGCGTATGCGGCGGCGGCCAGCAGCGCGGCGGCTATCGCCAGCCTGCGCCGGTCGGCCCGGGAATTCACCAACACCAGCGGCGCCAGCAGCCAGCTTGCCAGGAAGCCGGCAAGTGCTGCGACCATGCCGACATGAAGGCCCGAAATGGCCAGAAGATGAGCGGTTCCGGTCTGGCGCAACATGTCGGACAGTTCGGGGGTCATGCCGCCGCGATCGGCAATGGCAAGCGCGCGCTTGAGTGCCGCGGCATCCGGGCTGACCGTTTCCGACTGGAGCACCTCGCCCAGGTATTGGCGACGACGATCGACAGAGCCGAAAAGACCACCCGTAGTCAATTGTTTCGGCTGGTCGATGACGCTGCCCAGCGCGCCGATGCGGTTGGACAACAGGTGGCGGTTGAAATCGAATCCGGATGGGGTGAGTCGGCCGTGCGGTGGGTCCAGGCGCAGGGTCATTTCCCAGCGCTGGCCGGCTTGCAGATACTCACGTGGCCTGTACCAGCTGACCATGATCCGGCCCGGCAGGCGATTGCCAGGATCAGCGTCGGGCCTGAAAACGAAACGGGTGCTTTGGCCGCCTGGCTCCGGCAGGCCCGAGATGATGCCGGTCAGCGTGATGCGGTCACCCGCAAGCTCTTCAGGCCACTGATGGTCAAGCAGCCAGCCCGCCTGGAGCAGGAACCATGTCACGCCCAACACAAACGCCAACGCAGCGTGCCAGCGGCGCCAGTAGAGCAGCGTGATCGAGCAAGCCGAAACAGCCAGCACCCAGCCGGCGCCGGGTATGAAGGGAGCCAGGGTGGCCAGGATGGAACCGGCAGCGAAAGCAAGCAGCAGGCGCCAGTCCATCGGCGATCAATCGAGTCGGTGGAGTAGTCCGCCGGTCATTTCCATCCGTCGGTCCATACGTCCGGCCAGTCGAACATCGTGGGTCACGAGGACAAACGAGGTCTGCAGCTCGCGGTTGAGTTCCAGCATCAGATCATAAACAGCGGCGGAATTCTTCTCATCGAGGTTGCCGGTCGGTTCATCACCCAGCACGCAGGCCGGCCGATTGATCAGGGCGCGGGCTACGGCTGCGCGCTGGCGCTCGCCCCCGGACAACTCACCCGGCTTGTGATGCAGCCGCTCGCCCAGCCCGACGCGCCCGAGCAGATCGGCCGCCGCAATCGAAGCCTGCTGCGCACCATCGCCGCGAATCAGCAATGGCATGGCGACATTCTCCAGCGCGCTGAACTCCGGAAGCAAGTGGTGGAACTGATAGATAAAGCCCAGCGAACGATTGCGAATCCGCGCCCGACTGCGTTCATCACCGGCGGCGATGTCGGACCCCGCCACCTCCACGGTTCCGGAGGTGGGCTGATCCAGGCCACCAAGGATATGCAGCAGCGTACTCTTGCCGACGCCGGATGCACCAAGGATGGCGACCCGTTCTCCCGGCAGAATATCGAAGTCAACGCCGCGCAGCACACGAAGTTGTGTCTCGCCCTGGACAAAGGTCTTGGTCAGGCCGCGACAGCGAATCACCGGTGTATCACTCATAGCGCAACGCCTCCACCGGGTCGGTTCTCGATGCCCGCCAGGCCGGGTAGATGGTTGAAATCAGCGACAGCACCAGGGCCAGACCGGCAAAGCGGAAGATATCGCTTGCGCGCAGCTCCGAGGGCAGGTCGGAGATGTAATAGACTTCGGCAGACAGGAACTCGATGCTGAGCAGCCGCTCAACTGCGCCAACCACTGCCTCAACGTTCAGCGCCAGGATGATGCCAAGCACGACGCCGAGCAAGGTGCCGATGATGCCGATCAGCGAACCCTGGACCATGAAGATTCCCATGATCCGGCGTGGCCCCATGCCCATGGTCTTGAGAATGGCGATGTCCGACTGCTTGTCGGTCACCACCATGACCAGGGTCGAGATGATGTTGAATGCCGCCACCGCGATGATCAGAGACAGGATGATGAACATTACCGTCTTCTCTGTCTGGACCGCGCGGAAGAAGTTGGCATGCTGCTGGGTCCAGTCGCGTACACGATAGAATCCCGGCAACTCGGCACTCAGTTCCTGGGCGATCCAGCGGGCCCGCATCATGTCATCGAGCTTCAGGCGGATGCCACTGATGTTCTGGTCAAGGCGGAACAGGCGCTGGGCATCCTGGAGATGGATCACGGCCAGTGCCGTATCGTACTCATGTACCCCCGCCTCGAACACGCCAGCGACGGTGAAGCGACGCACTTGCGGCACCACACCAGCCGGCGTCGCCCGGATCTCGGGGGCAAAGATGGTCACCGGATCACCCGGGCCCACGCCGAGGCGAGTCGCCAGGCCAATGCCAAGCATCACCTGCCAGCCACCAGCCTGCAGATCATCCAGGCTACCGGCAATGATCATATCGTGGAGATCGGAAACCTGGGGCTCGGACCCCGGGTCGATGCCGCGAACCAGCGCACCGGCCGTATTGCGGGCACGGAGCATGGTTTCCTGTTCGACATAGGGTGCCGCGCCGAGCACATTCGGATGGGCTCGGGCGTCCAAGACAATCTCCTCCCAACCGGGGAACTGACCGTCGTACCCCTGGATGGTGGCGTGCGAAATCATGCCGAGAATGCGCTCTCGCAGTTCCCGCTCGAATCCATTCATGACGCTCAGCACCGTAATCAGGGTCATCACGCCCAGCGCAATGCCCGCCATGGAAATCAGCGAGATAAAGGAAATGAAATGATTCCGGCGCTTCGCGCGCAGGTATCTGAGACCGACAAACAGGGTCAGTGGCTGGTACATAGGGTCAATTCAGTTCTCGTAAGCGTTCGGTGTTGTACCGCGGAGTCTTACCAGCACCTGACTCAGCTCATCCGGCAAGGGCGAGCTGAAAATGCTGTCCTCCGGCCATGGCAGACGCAGATAGTGGGAGTGCAGGAACAACCGCTGCAGTGACCCATTAGACGATCCTTGCGAAAAACGTTCACTCGCCGCCGGCACATTGTACAACTCGTCACCTGCGACGGGGTAGCCGATACTGGCGGCATGGGCACGAATCTGGTGGGTACGGCCAGTTTCAATCGCCACTTCGACGAAAGTGAAGTCCCTCAGGCGCTCCAGCACCCGAAAGGTCGAGCGCGCCGACTGGCCATCGTCGGAAACGATGATCCGACGCTGGCCGCTGCCATCCCGGATTTTCTTCAATGGCGCATCCACCGGCACTCGATCCTCCGGCAGGACACCATGAAGCAGTGCCAGGTAGCGCTTTTCCACCGTCCGACCGACAAACGCTTTCTGCAGACTGACGAGCGCCTGATGGTGGCAGGCAATCACCAGCAGCCCGCTGGTCGGCCTGTCCAGGCGGTGAACCGGGCGCCAGTTCGAATTGATCTCGCCGATCGCGTCCATCAATCCGAAGCTAAGCCCTGTTCCGCCGTGCATCGCCAGCCCCGACGGCTTGTCCAGGACGACAAAATCAGGAGTCTGTTCGATGATGCTCGCGCGCACGGCGGCAACCAGACCCGCCGGCATGCGCACTTCCGAAGGCTCGTCCAGCCTGACCGGGGGTATCCGGACCACATCACCGGCCTTGAGCTTCTGCATCGGCTTTGCACGCGAGCTGTTGACCCGCACCTGGCCTGTACGAACCAGCCGGTAGACCAGGCTGCGCGGTACCTGGCCGAGAATACTCATCAGGAAGTTGTCCAGGCGCTGGCCGGCTCGGTCCGGATCGACGGTAACCTGGCGCACCTTCAGGCCATCGCTGGTAATCACGGCCGCGCCACGACCAGGATTGAATGATTCTGAGTTAACACGGGAAACATAATAGGTGATAAAATATGTCGGTTAGGGAAAAGCGAATGTCTGGCGGCACTGGCAGAGGAACGAAAATCCTGCCGCGGCTCAGGAAATCCGGCCTTGCAAGGTCGACGATTTTGCCACAGAACATAACGCCAAACGCAATCACTCTTTTCCTTGATGAATGCCTGACCGCCCAGATGCGGCTAGCCCGGTTCTGGACATTACAGCGAATACGACTTGGACTGCCGCAGGCGCGACAGTCTGGATGACACGAAAAATAACGCGCTCCCGGTACGCGATTCACCGAGCCGGGATAGATGCCATCAGCTCACCGTGATGCGGTTTTTATCGTCTCGGTGAATGAAAAACAAGCAGTCGCCGTTTCCTGGGGAGTAAAACCCGCGATTCAGGCAGCAAGGTGATCGCCGCAAACGGCGGCTGGATCACCGGGTTTTTCATTATCGGAGCCTGTATCTCGGCTCCGCACAAGCCGCCGGCATCCATGCCAGGCCCTTAAGTGTGGCCGGGGCGCCGGAGGAAACACACAATGAAACGCATGTTGATCAACGCAACTCAGCCAGAAGAGGTGCGTGTAGCCATCGCCGATGGTCAGTTCCTGCTTGACCTGGACATTGAAGTCCCTGCCCAGGAACAGAAAAAATCCAATATCTACAAGGGTCGCATTACACGGGTTGAACCCAGCCTGGATGCGTGTTTTGTTGAATTCGGCTCCGAACGACACGGCTTCCTTTCACTGAAGGAAATCGCCCGTGAATATTTCACTGACGAAGGCAAGAAGCAGCTTGATTCGGGCAACCGGGTCGAGATCAAGGACGCCGTCAAGGCCGGACAGGAAGTCATCATCCAGGTCGACAAGGAGGAGCGCGGCACCAAGGGCGCGGCGCTGACGACCTACATCAGCCTGGCCGGTCGCTACCTGGTGCTGATGCCAAACAACCCGCGCGCCGGTGGCGTATCGCGCCAGATTTCGCGCGATGATCGCAAGGACCTGCTCGATACCCTGAAGAAGATTGAAGTTCCCGACGGCATGGGATTGATCGTCCGCACCGCCGGGGTGGAGCGGGAACAGGAAGAACTGCAGTGGGATCTCGACTACCTGCTCCAGCTCTGGACTGCCATCAACACAGCTGCCCAGACCCGACCGGCCCCGTTCCTGATCTACCAGGAAAGCAACTTGATCATCCGCGCGCTGCGCGACTACCTGCGCGAGGATATTGGCGAAATCCTGATCGATGACGACAAGGTCTTCGAGGACGCACGCGAGTTCATGCAGCAGGTCATGCCGCACAATCTGCGCAAGCTCAAGGCCTACCGCGACCCGATTCCGCTGTTTTCCCGCTACCAGATCGAAAGCCAGATCGAGTCGGCGTTCGCGCGCGAGGTTCGCTTGCCATCCGGCGGCGCTGTGGTCATCGACCACACCGAGGCCCTGCTGTCGATCGACATCAACTCCGCCCGATCCACCAAGGGTGCCGATATCGAGGAGACCGCGCTTCAGACTAATCTGGAATCCGCCGACGAGATCGCCCGCCAGCTTCGGATTCGCGACCTGGGCGGACTGATCGTCATCGACTTTATCGACATGATGAGCAAGGATGCCCAGCGCCAGGTGGAAAATCGCCTGCGCGATGCCATGCGGATGGACAAGGCCCGTGTTCAGATTGGACGCATTTCGCGCTTTGGCCTGCTCGAAATGTCGCGCCAGCGTCTGCGGCCCTCCCTGGGTGAATCCAGTTACATCACTTGCCCGCGCTGCCAGGGTCACGGCTCGATTCGTTCCATCGAATCGCTGGCCCTGTCAATCCTGCGTCTGGCCGAAGAAGAGGCCATGAAAGATCACACCTCGAGGGTGATCGTTCAGGCGCCCATCGCCGTCGCCAACTTCCTGCTCAACGAGAAGCGGGCATCGATGGCTGAAATCCAGGAGCGCAACAAGCTGCCGGTCACCGTGGTGGCCAACAGCAACCTCGAAACGCCGCGCTTCGAAGTCCAGCGCCTGCGCACCTCCGACGCAGTCGATGAGCCCAGCTACGCGCTGAGCCTGAGCATGGACAGCAATGACGGCCAGACCGGGTATTTGCGCGACGATGCTCAGCAGGCACCCCCGAAGCCGCCCGCCCAGGCTGCGGTCAGCGGTGTCCGGCCAGCTAATCCGGCACCGGCCCGACAGGCTCTTTCATTCCTGGAACGGTTCGCTGCTTTCTTCAGGAAATTGTTCACGCAGGACACGGAAGCGAAGAAACGGAAAGAACGCGAGAAAGCCCAGACCAAAAAAGGTCAGTTCTCACGCGACCACCAGCGCAAACGGACCGAACACGGAACAGCCACCCCTCCGAAAGATGCGACGCCACAAAGCCGGCCTGCCCGCAAGAAAAAGAAAAAACATGGCAAGTCGAAAGCAGATGCCAGCCGTGGTCGGGACGCCAGTGGTCGTGATACCAGTCGCGAGACTCGTCAGGACGGGGCGCAGGATGCACCCCGGCAGCCAGTTGGCGGCGGCGCCCCCCAGGAAGGCTCCGCGGCGGCTCATCCTTCACAGGAAGACGACAACAAACCACGGAAGAAACGTCGTCGTCGTGGCGGCAAGAAACGCCGTGGCAATCGTGGCGAAAACCGGCAACAGGGCGACAGCAGCAATGAGCAGGCAGCGTCCGGGCAAGGTAATGAGCAGCATGCCGCACAGGGCGAATCAACACCCGCGCCGAGACATGAGGCCCGGCCCGACAGTCCTGCACCCGGAACCGATTCTAAATCAAGGACCGCTAAACCATCTGCCCCAAAAGCGGAGACAGCAAAGCAGCAACCGGAGACGGCGCATGAGCCGAAGTCGGAGTCCAAGCCCGACAAAAAGCCCGAACCTGCTCCTGAACCCAGGTCAGTACCGAAGCCTGAGACAAGGCCGGAACCTACGCCTGAGCCCCGACCAGAACCGAAGCCAGAGTCCAAGCTGGAACAAAAGCCGAAGTCTGATCCTGAGTCCAAGTCCAGGCCCGTAACCGGAACTGAATCAAAGCCTACAGAAGCCAAAACAGCCAACTCCCAGAGCGGCGCCGTCAAGGGTGACGACGGCATTTACCGGTTGACGGGAAACGACAAGGGCTAGTAGAGAGCCAAAGCGTGCCTGGCCTCTGGCCCAGGCGCTCTATTCAGATGATGAGGCTGGCTCGAGAACCAGATTTGAGAAGTCGATCAGGCCAGGCCGTCGGCCGATGATACGTTGAGCAGCCAGCAGCGCGCCGCGGGCAAACACGCGGCGGTCGGTGGCCCGATGGGTCAGTTCCAGGCGTTCGCCGTCGCCCAGAAAGAAGACGGTGTGCTCTCCAGCCGCATCTCCGCCACGCAGTGCCTGATGCCCGATCTCACCGCTGACGCGCTGGCGGCGCTGCTGACTGCGGTCAAACACGGCGTTGGTTTCGATGTTGTGCTCCCGGCCGCGTGCGACTGCCGCGCCCAGTGCCAGCGCAGTCCCGGAGGGCGCGTCGATTTTTCGCCGGTGATGCAATTCACAGATTTCAACGTCAAACCCATCCAGGACACCCGCACTCAAGCCCACCAGTCGTTCCAGCAGATTGACCCCCAGGCTGAAATTTGCCGCTCGGCAGATCGCAATATGCTCGGCGGCCTCGATAATCCGGATATCGAGCTCCGGGCCAATGCCGGTGGTGCCGATGATGAGCGGAAGATGTCGGCGCACCGCAAATGACAGCGTGCTCTCGAGCAATTGCGGGTGGGAAAAATCGATGATGACATCGGCCTCGACGTCCGGCTCGAAGAAGTGCTCACGGCTGGCGCAGCCGCTGATTCGGAAATGCGGATCAGCTTCGACCAATTCGATCAGCGACCGACTGGTCGTCCCGGTGGCACCGCTCAGCAGAATCTCCATGCTCATGGGCCAAGATTAACCCATTAAGGCGGTTTAGAGGCCCATTCGGTCGAAGAAGCTTCTGACCTTGTCGGTCCAGCCGCTGGATTGTGGATTGTGTCCGCCCTCCTCGCTGAACGAGTCCTGAAACTTCTTGAGCAAATCCCTTTGCTCACGTGTCAGCTTGACCGGTGTTTCGACTGCAACACGGCACAGCAGGTCACCCGCCGATCGACTACGGACGGATTGGACACCCTTGCCACGCAGCCTGAACAACTTGCCGGACTGGGTTTCAGGCGGAATCTTGAGCATAACCGACCCTTCAAGCGTCGGCACTTTCATTTGACCGCCGAGTGCGGCTGTGGTGATGGTGATCGGCACCTCGCAGAACAGGTCGTCACCTTCGCGCTGGAACAACGGATGCGGACGAACGTGGATATCGACATACAGGTCGCCTGAGGTTCCCCCCTGGGCACCCGCCCCGCCTTCGCCACTGAGCCGAATACGATCACCTTCGTCAACGCCCGACGGAATCTTGACCTGCAGGGTGCGCGTTTCGCGAACCTGGCCGGATCCATGACAATCATCGCAGGGGTCGGCAATGCTTCGCCCGCTGCCACCGCACGCCGGACAGGTTTGCTGCACGGAGAAGATCCCCTGCTGCATGCGCACCTGGCCCTGACCGCCACAGGTCGAGCAGACTTCAAGCCTGCCGCTCTTTGAGCCGGAGCCGTTACAGGTGCCACACTGACCGATGGTCGGTATGCGGATTTCCTTGTTCGTGCCCTTGACCGCCTCTTCCAGATCCAGCTCGAGGGTATAGCGCAAATCCTGGCCGCGGTGCGATCGCTGGCGCTGGCGCCGGCGTCCACCGCCAAAAATGTCGCCGAACATGTCGCCGAAGATGTCGTTGATGTCACCGAAGCCGGCAGCCCCACCGGGTCCACCGCCCCCCATGCCATTGACTCCTTCATGACCAAACCGGTCATAGGCTGCCCGCTTGCGTTCGTCCTTCAGGACCTCGTAAGCCTTCTGGGCTTCCTTGAACCGATCCTGTGCGGCATCGTCACCAGGGTTGCGGTCGGGATGGTATTTCATCGCCTGCCGACGGTAGGCCTTCTTGAGATCTGCGGCAGTGGCATCACGGGTCACGCCCAGGGTTTCGTAATAGTCGGCTGGCATATAAATAAAAAGTTGGCTGGTTCGCTCGTTTGCTGGTTGGCTGGTTTACTTGCTGACTGATGACCGGTTAGCTAGCTGGCTTTTAACCAGCCAACCAGCTAACAAGCCAACCAGCCAACCATCATTTTTTGTCGTCGTCGACTTCGGTGAATTCGGCGTCGACCACATCGTCCGGGGCCTCCGTCTGGCTGCCTTCGGCCTGCTCTCTACCAGGCGATTCGGCGCCGGATTCTGCCTGGGCTTTCTCGGCCGCCTTCTGGTACAACTCGGCCCCGGCCTGCTGCAGTTCGTTGACCGCGGCATCAATGGCTTCCTTGTCATCGCCCTTGATGGTTTCATCCACCTTGGCCAGGGCATCTTCAATACGCTGCCTGAGCGCCGGGTCCAGATCCTCGCCGTTTTCCTTGAGGCTGGTTCGGGTGGCATGAGCAATGCCGTCGGCCGAATTGCGCGCGTTGACCAATTCGTGGAAGCGCTTGTCCTCTTCCCGATGGGTCTCGGCGTCGCGCACCATGTTTTCGATTTCCTCGTCGCTCAAGCCCGAGCCAGCCTTGATCTCAATGCGCTGCTCGCGATTGGTCGCCTTGTCCTTGGCCGAGACATGCAGGATTCCATTGGCGTCCATATCGAAGGTGACCTCGATCTGCGGCACGCCGCGTGGTGCTGCCGGAATGCCGGTCAGGTCGAAACGGGCCAGGGACTTGTTGGCCGCAGCCTGTTCGCGCTCGCCCTGCAGTACATGCACGGTGACTGCGCTCTGGTTGTCATCGGCGGTAGAGAACACCTGCGAAGCCTTGGTCGGCACCGTGGTGTTCTTTTCGATCACCTTGGTGAACACGCCGCCCAGGGTTTCGATACCCAGCGACAACGGAGTCACATCCAGCAGCAGCACGTCCTTGACATCCCCAGCCAGTACGCCGCCCTGGATCGCAGCGCCAACGGCAACCGCTTCATCCGGGTTGACGTCCTTGCGCGGTTCCTTGCCGAAAAAGTCGGTCACGGCCTGCTGCACGGCCGGCATGCGCGTTTGACCGCCCACGAGAATCACTTCGTCGATATCGTTGACTTTCAGCCCGGCATCATTCAATGCCGTGCGGCACGGATCAATCGAGCGCTTGACCAGATCTTCAACCAGCGACTCAAGCTTTGAGCGCGTGACCTTGATCGACAGGTGCTTCGGGCCCGAGGCGTCGGCCGTGATGTAGGGCAGGTTGACTTCGGTCTGCTGGGCAGCCGAGAGTTCGATCTTGGCCCGCTCGGCCGCCTCGCGCAGACGCTGCAGCGCCAGCGGATCATTCTGCAGATCAACACCCTGCTCCTTCTTGAACTCGGTCGCGAGGTAGTTGATCAGGCGCATGTCGAAGTCTTCACCACCCAGGAAGGTGTCACCATTGGTGGCCAGCACCTCGAACTGCTTTTCACCGTCGACATCGGCGATCTCGATAATCGAGATATCAAAGGTGCCGCCACCGAGATCATAGACTGCGATCTTTCGATCCGCCCCCGTCTTGTCCAGACCATAGGCCAGGGCCGCGGCCGTCGGCTCGTTGATGATACGGCGCACGGTCAGGCCGGCGATCTTGCCCGCGTCCTTGGTTGCCTGACGCTGGGAGTCATTGAAGTAGGCCGGCACGGTGATCACCGCCTCGGTCACTTCCTCGCCCAGGTAGTCCTCGGCCGTCTTTTTCATCTTCATCAGCACGCGCGCCGAAATCTCCGGCGGCGCCATCTTCTTGCCATCCACTTCCACCCAGGCATCACCGTTATCGGCCTCGACGATGGTGTAGGGGACCATGCCCTTGTCCTTCTGGACGACATCTTCGGTGTACTTGCGTCCAATCAAGCGCTTGACCGCATACATGGTGCGGTTCGGGTTGGTGATTGCCTGGCGCTTGGCCGGCTGTCCGACCAGCACTTCGCCGTCCTTGGTGAACGCGACGGTGGACGGCGTGGTTCGATCACCTTCAGCGTTCTCGATGACACGCGTCTTGCCGCCTTCCATGATGGCAACACAGGAATTCGTGGTTCCCAGGTCAATGCCGATTATCTTGCTCATCGCTGTCTAAATCCTGTTCTCGTGAATGAGTGTAAAAATGGAAAAATGCTCTAGGCCGATTACTGGGGCCCTTGGGTCCTGATTTCAATCGCTCGAAGTTTCCCTGGCCACCAGAACGCGGGCTGGACGCAGCAGGCGATCATGCAACCGGTAGCCCCGTTGCAACACGCTGATCACCGTGTCCGGCTCATGCTCATCGCTGGGCTGGAGGCTCATGGCTTCATGCCACTGTGGATCGAACCGCTCACCGACCGGGTCCAGCACACTCAGTCCGTAGCGGGACAATGTATCTACCAGCAGTTTGCGGGTCAGACTGAGCCCCTCTCCGAGCGCCTCGGAATCGCCTGTGCTCTCCAGCCCCTGGTCGAGGCTGTCGATGACGGGCACCAGGTCGCGCAACAGGCTCTCCACTGCGAATTTCCGTGACTTTTCGAGTTCACGGTCGCCGCGCTTTTGCAGGTTGTCCATCTCCGCGCGGGTACGCAACAGAGCGTCCCTCAGGCGGCTGACTTCCTCCTGCAGACGAGCCTGATCCCCTGACGAGGTTTGCTCTGAAGCATCTTCTTCCACCGGCTGGCTTTCCTCCGACGGCTCGCTTTCGAGATCATCTGACCCGACCACGTCAGCCTCGTTGATCAGATCCTGCTCCTCGCCAGCTGGCTTGTCCTGACTTTCGCCCATGGTATGCATCCAATCGAAATGGTCTGCGCGATAACGTGGGGTTGGCCGCCTGCGAATACAACCACCATTGCCGTACCCACGACTTGGTGCTAGTTTGTGATCGACCAGACAACAACAACCTGACCGACCCGGCAATCCGAAACCCATGCTGCGCGCACTGACTATCCGCCATTTTGCGATCATCGAATCGCAGGAACTTGATTTCGAGCCCGGCTTCACCGCGATTACCGGCGAAACCGGCGCTGGCAAATCCATCCTTGTAGATGCACTCGGTTTACTACTCGGCGATCGCGCTGACAGCACCCTGATTGCAAGCAATCGTGACCAGGCTGAATTGTCGGCGCGTTTCGATTTGCATGGTGCCGACGATGCCCGAGCGTGGCTGGCAGACCAGGCCATGACCGAGGGAGACGAGTTGATCGTCCGGCGCGTGCTGTCGACTCAGGGTAACTCACGCGCCTGGATCAATGGCCGAAGCGCCACCGTTGGCCAGTTGGACGAACTGGGCGCCTTTTTGGTTGAAATCCACGGTCAGCATGAACATCAGCTGCTGGAACGGCCTGAAACCCAACGCCGCCTGTTGGACCAGCGGGTCAGTGAAGAGTTGGTCCGGGCTGTGGCCGAACAGTTTGACGACTGGCAAGCCGCCAAACAAGCGCTGGAGAATTTCGAAAACGAGGCCGGCGATCCCGCTCAACTTGAGTTGCTGCGCTTTCAGTACCGCGAGCTGGATAACATGGCCATGGCCAGCGGAGAGTTCGAGCAGCTGGAAGTGGAACAGGAACGCCTCTCCCGAAGCGACGAGATTCGCAACAGCACCGCGCGCGCCGCCGTGGCACTGGATCAGGATGATGGACCAAGCGTGCGGGCACTATTGATCGAAGCAATTTCGGCGATCCGCTCCGTCAGCAGCCTTGATGACCACCTCGCGACCATCGCCGTGATGCTCGAAGAAGCACGAATCAACGTCGATGAAGCGATTTCCGAACTGGAGCGCCATAGCGAAGATGAAAGCGATCCCGAACGTCTCGAACAGATCAACCGGCGCCTGGAAAAAGCGCTCGACCTGGCTCGCAAGCATCGAATTCAGCCCCCTGCCCTGCCCGAACTTGCCGAGCGGCTGGGCGCAAGGCTGGATCGCCTCGACAATCAGGATGCCCAACGCCAGGCATTGATCAAGAACCTGGCAAGCTGCGAAGATGCTTGGCGCAAAGCGGCAGGACGGCTCAGTGCGGCCCGTGTCGAGGCGGCCGCGGCTCTGGGGGAGGAGGTCAACCGTTACCTGGCGGAACTTGGCATGGATCAGGCGACCATGAAGATCACGGTCACCAACCATGAGCAGGTCAAACCTGGTCGCCATGGCCAGGACCGAATCGGTATCGACTTCAGCGCGAATCCCGGCATGCCGCTCAAGCCGCTGAGCAAAGTCGCTTCCGGCGGCGAACTGTCACGAATCAGCCTGGCGCTGACGATCGCGGCTCGACCGCGTCAGGGTCCGCTGGTTCGGGTTTTCGATGAGGTGGACGCCGGAATCGGGGGTGAGACCGCCCACGTGGTCGGACGCTTCCTGCGCGAAGCCGCAGGCGCTGGCCAGGCCTTCTGCGTAACCCACCTGGCACAGGTGGCCGCGTGTGCCGAGCACCAGTTCCGGGTCCATAAATCAAGCAAGGGTTCGACCACGGGAGTCGAAGTCAGCGCCCTGAACAACGCCGAGCGCCAGGCCGAAATCGCCCGCATGCTTGGCAGCGCCCAATCCCAAAAAAGCCTGGATCACGCCGCCGAAATGCTGGCTTTGATCGGGGAGCCCCGCTTCTAATCCTTCTTTCGGGGCCGGACGTACATGACCAGCGAATGATCGACAATGTCGAAACCGTGTTCGCGCGCGATCTGCTCCTGCCGGCGCTCGATTTCCTCGTCCAGGAACTCGATCACCTCACCGGTTTCCATGCACACCATGTGATCGTGGTGGTCGCCTTCGTCCAGTTCATAGCACGCCTGGGCCGGACGACCGCTGCCGTCATCGAACATGTGCTTGCACACCAGACGCGCGCTTTCGAACTGGCTCAGAACGCGATAAACGGTGGCCAGACCGATCTCTTCTCCCTGATCCGTCAGCGCCCGGTAGATCTCGTCGGCGGTCATGTGCTTCTGACTGGTTTGTTCAAGCAAGCGCAGGATCTGGAGCCTGGGATGGGTCACTTTCAGACCCGCCTTGCGCAGTTCGGTGGTTTCTTCGGACATTGGTTGACCTAATGAATGCTTAACCGGGATCGGCAGAATTTATTGTATCATTGGCCCACATTCGGCACTATTTCGGGTAACTGATGATCACGCGCTTTACGCTCTGCGCAATTCTTGTATTTGCACTGTCCGCCTGCGGGCTCATTCACAAGCAGGATATCCAGCAGGGCAATATTCTGGACGAGGATGATGTCGCTCAGCTCGAGCTCGGTATGACCCAGCGCCAGGTCATGGTCCTGTTGGGTTCACCGTCCGTGCAAAGTCAGTTCCATGACCATCGGTGGGATTACGTCAACACGTTTTCCAGACGTGGCGGGAAACCAGTCAAGCGCGTCCTTACGCTCCGCTTTGATGATCAGCGCCTGGCGTCAGTGGAAGGCACTTACCTCGATCAGGAATCGGCCGCAGCGCAGGCATTGCGCGAACTGCAGCGCCTGGAAGCTCCACCCATCCAGGACCTGGAAAGCATTCAGCAAGACCCCTAGGGATGTCGCACCGAACGATTTGTGGCCTCTCCGACGAAAACGCGTTCCGTGTAGAGTTATTCAGAGGCTCCCTAACGGCGGAACTCAGGTTTTCCGGCGGCTGCGCTCCAGCTCAGCCAGCTGACGGCGAACATGTTTCGGATCGGCCTTGAGCGGCCGATAGACTTCGACCCGGTCGCCATCGGACAGCACCTGTTCGGGGCTGCAGCGCTTGCCGAAGATTCCGATCAGATTCTCATCCACCTCCACCCCCGGCAGCCGGCACGCCAATTCTGCCTGGCGAACCGCTGAAATCGCCGTGGTGCCCGCTGGCACTTCCAGATCGATAACGACCTGCCGATCCGGCAGAGCGACAGCAACTTCGATGTGCAGGGATTCAGCCATGGATGTCGTCAGCCCGGCGGCAGAAATCGTCGACCATCCGGTCGGCCATGCGTTCGAATCCGCGCTTGAACGGACCCAGGAGTACCGAGCCGGGCAAACTGAAACTCAGATCCAGGCTGACCCGGGCGCCATCCGTACCGAGGGGCTTGAAACGCCAGGTACCGGATAGTTGCTCAAATGGACCTTTCTGCAGTGTCATCGTGATCTGCTCGGCCTCGACCAGACCGTTTTCCGTGGTGAACCGCTGAACAATACCCGCAATTCTGACCTCGAGCGTCGCCAACTGACGGTCACCCTCCTCTTCATGAAGTTCGGCCGCACGGACCCAGGGAAGAAACTCGGGATAAAGTGGCACCTGGCGAACAAGGTCGAACATTTTCTTGGGCGTATGAGCGACCAGAGCGAATCGATGGATTTGAGGCATTTGACGAAGGTTCGCAGTTTGCGGTTTGGCCAGTCCAGGCTGTGTCGATGTTGGCCGGCCGACGTAGTTTACCCGAAGGCCGCCGAACCGACACCCGTTGCCACGCCTGCGCTATCATGGCGCCACTCCCAACGGCGACCCGTATCCTCAAATGGCCAAGCAGCCATCCAGCACCATTGCCCTGAACAAGCGCGCCCGCTTCGAGTACCACCTCGATGAGCGGATTGAAGCGGGCATTGCCCTTGAAGGCTGGGAAGTCAAGGCCCTGCGGGCAGGCAAGATTCAGTTTGGCGAAAGCTACGTGCTGCTCAAGAACGGCCAGGCCTATCTGTTCGGCTGCCTGATCACACCCTTGATCTCGGCTTCGAGCCATGTCAAGGCCGACCCCATGCGCAACCGGCGCTTGTTGATGCATCGAAAGGAGATTGACCGCCTGATTGGCCTGGTCGAGCGCAAGGGGCACACCATCGTGCCTACGGCCATGTACTGGAGCAAGGACAAGGTCAAGGTCGAGATCGCCGTCGCTCGCGGCAAACAGACCCACGACAAACGCCAGGCGGAAAAAAACCGCGACTGGGAACGCCAGAAAGGCCGGATCCTCAAAAGTGGCTAGGGAGCCACTGAATAACTCTGCACGGGCGCGACGGGTCTTTGCGGGAGTCTCCGGTTCGACTTGGGCGAGCGCGGATATAACTTGCGGAACCTTAAGCCAGCCTGCTAGTCTATGGGGGTACTTACGGGGGCGTTCTGGCTTCGACGTGAATTGGACGTACCCTGGGGCATGCCGAGGAGACAGCAATCCTCGTTAAACCTGGCTGTAAAAAAGTTAGTTGCCAACGACGACAACTACGCACTGGCTGCCTAAAAACCAGCCTGCTCCCTACCAGTTGAGTCTGCGCTTCTGGATCGGGATCATTTAGCAGAATCGCATTCGGTCGTGCATCAGGGCCGGGTGTTAAATCAAACTGAGGCTGGTTGTTGCATGTGCCCTGCCACTCGGGCGGTGTGACAACGAGAAATAATCGAGTGGCTAAGCATGTAGAACCAGGATCAAAAGGTTTGCGGACGCGGGTTCGACTCCCGCCGCCTCCACCAGATCCCCGATAGAAAAGCCAACCTCCGGGTTGGTTTTTTTTGTCTGAGTTTTGGGCAGGGAGCCGAACCCGCTTGTCTTGGTATGACCCTATCCCCACTGCCCCTTTCCTCAGGAAAGGGGCCACCGTGTTGCTCCGCAACGATTGATCTGCGTGTACACCGACACGCAACGCCCCGCCGCCTCCACCAGATCCCCGATAGAAGCCAATCTCCGGGATGGGTTTAAACGTTACGAATTTGTTCGGTGGGAGGCACAGCTCCCTCTGCCTCTCATCAAAAAAATGTCCGGGTTCACAGCAGGCCCTCTGGTCGCGATCCACCTTTGACCGCGGCCAGAGGGCCGCTCCTACAATTGTTTGCTTCGCGACAGCGGGTTCCGAAACGGACCCGGACACTCTGTGTTCAATCCCTTTTTCCGTCTCCGTCTTTCCCTTTCACCTTTCAACCGTTCACCTTTCAACCGCCTCTCCTCAACTCCCCAATATCTCAACTTCCTCGCCCAGCACATCCTCGACGTAGAGCATCTGGATGGTGACCGCGCCGACCACAGCCAGCGGTGTCGCCAGGATGACGCCGGGGATTCCGGCAACAACGCCGCCAGCCAGCTGGATGATGACCGTGTAGGCCGGGGCGACATGGACCGCCTTTTCAGTCGCCAGGGGATAGATCAGGCTACTTTCCGCAGTCTCTACAAGGAAATACAGGATCGCCACATAGAGCACTACTAGCGGGCCTTCCAGCAGCGCGACCATGAGGGCCGGGATTGCGCCCAAGATCGGGCCGATGTAGGGGATGAAGGTTGCCAGACCGGCAATCAGACCCAGGGTGAAGGCCATCGGCACCCCCAGGATCAGCATCCCGATCCATGCAAACAATCCAACAAACACCATGGAAGCCAAGCGCCCCAGCAGCCAAAATCGCAGACTTTTGGTCTGGGCCTCCATCAGTTCCGCGGCCCGTTTGCGCTGGGGCCGGGGCACAAGGATCAGCAAATTATTCACATAGGCCGTCGGAGACAGCGTGAGATAGATGGCGATCAACACAATCAGCGATACGCTGACAACGGCTCCCAGTGTTGTCGAGAAAATTCCCAGCAGGTGGCTCGGTATATCGAAACCGCCGCCACCGTTGTCGTCGCTGCCGGCACTCTCGAGCGCTTCCTCGACCCAGGGCATCTGGTCGGCGAGCTCGCCGAGCCTTTCAAATGCCCGCGGAACCTGGTCGACGAATTTCGGGATCTGCTCGGAGAGCTGGGGCCAGATTACGGCGAAAGAGCCGGCCATCAGTACGACGATAAGCAGATAGGTGGCAGCGAGCGACCAACCCGCCGACAGTGGCGTACGATGTTCGATGATGCAACGTATGCCTGTAATGGCAACGGCCAGCAACACGGCCGAAAAGATCAACAGGAGCACCTCGATCAATTTGCCGAGAAAATAGACTGTCAGCCCGGCCAGAATCACCAGCCCGATGGTCATCAGAACGCGGGAAATAAATCCCGAGGCTTCGCGCACTGCCAAGCAACACCTCCAAACCACTAACCGCCATGATCAAGTATAGGAAGCCTGAAAACAGATTGCCACCACTGAGGATAAACTACGGGAAAATCACATACATCCCCGGCCCAGCATCGAAGCCTCATGACGCACCGACGATGAAATGTACCGTTTGCCTCAGCGCTGATACCAATTTCTTCATGCAGGCTGGCCAGCGTGACTATTGGCGATGCAATTGCTGCCTGGCCACGTTTCTGGACCCCGGGCAACAACCGGATCGGGAATGCGAAAAAGCCGAGTATGATCAGCATCAGAACGATCCGATGGCCCCCGGCTACCGGGCCTTCCTGAACCGCCTGGCCGGTCCGTTGCTCCGGCGACTCACGGACGGCGCTACCGGACTCGACTACGGCTGCGGACCGGGTCCGGCGCTGGCGATGATGCTAAGGGAAGCGGGGCATGAGACGGCAACCTACGATCCAATCTACCAACCGGATACGGAAGTGCTGAAGAGGCGATACGATTTCATCACCGCAACCGAGGTGGTGGAGCATTTTCATCATCCCGCGGAAGAATTTGAACGGCTGCACGGGCTACTGCGGCCCGGCGGCTGGTTGGGAATCATGACCCGCTTTCAGACGGACGATGTGCGATTCGCGAACTGGCACTACCGGCGCGACCCCACTCATGTGGTTTTTTATCGGGCCGCGACCTTCGCCTGGCTGGCTGATCGCTGGGGCTGGCAGGCGGACATACGCCCGCCCGGCATTGTGCTACTGAAGAAGTCGGATTGACTGGCATCCGCCCAAGCGGTTGCCCGGATGACGTTAGAAGCTCGCAGCCTGGGCGGTGGCCGTGCGGTTGACCAACAGCTTGCCGCTGGTATAGCAGGCGTTGAGAAAGGCCATCACGTTTTCCGGAAGCTGGCCGGATTCTTCGCGCAGCGCCTCGACACTGATGGGGCCACGAATCAGAATCTGCGCGAGTTGATGAAGCGCTTCATTTTTCATTGCCTGGGTCGGAACCTGGGTCAGCATGAACTCGATGTCGCCGATCAGGTCGGGATGCAATCTGCCGCGCGATTGAGCCAGAC
>JBGTEC010000186.1:0-5854 GCA_041747995.1 Wenzhouxiangella sp. | reverse complement strand
CGAGGATGCCGTCAGCCGGGCGATAGAAAAAGCCTCCGCCACGGTGAAGAACATGCGCTGGTTCCAGGTCCTCGAAACGCGCGGGCATATCCAGGATAACCGTGTAGGTCACTGGCAGGTGACAATCGAAGTAGGTTTCACGCTGGAAGAAAGTTGATAACCAGCCATCCAACCAACCAGCGAACCAGCGAACCAGCGAACCAGCCAACCACCTAACCGCCTTTCAGTATTCGAGCCAGGGTGTTGCGGCTGATGCCGAGGCGGCGGGCGGCCTCGGACTGGTTGCCACCGCAGGCCTGCAGTGCGCTCTCAGCGAGGATCGTTTCGAAACGCTGTTTGCAGTCTTCGTAAATGCTGTCGTTGTCCGCAAGGAGTTGGTTTTTGACTTCGGCGGCAAACAGGTTGGTCCAGCTCGATGCGTCGGTGCTGGCCGGGCTACTGGGGTGGCGGTATTCGTCGGGCAGATCGTCCAAGCCGATGACGGGCGCCGGCGCCAGGGCGGCCAGCGACTGGCACAGGTTTTTCAGCTCGCGTACGTTGCCGGGCCAGGGCAGGGTGCTGAGGTGTTCCAGCAGTTTGCGATCGGCGAGCTTTGGTGGCAGGCGGAACTGGCGACCGGCTTCGCGCAGGAAATGGCGGGTCAGTTCGGGAATATCGGCGCGGCGGTCCCGCAGCGGCGGGACGGTGAGGCCGATCACCTTGAGTCGGTGGTACAGGTCGGCACGAAAGTCGCCTTTTTCAACCAGGCGGGCCAGATCGCGGTGGGTTGCGGTAATCACGCGGGTATCGGTGCGAACCAGATCGTGCCCGCCCAGGCGGTAATACTCGCCTTCGGCCAGAACCCGCAGCAGCCGCGATTGCAGCCCAATCGGCATGTCTCCGATTTCGTCGAGGAACAGGGTGCCGCCGCTGGCCTGCTCGAACCGGCCGGGCCTGCGCTCACCGGCGCCGGTAAAGGCGCCCTTCTCATGGCCGAACAGTTCCGATTCCAGCAGGTCTTCAGGTATGGCTGCGGTATTGATGGCAACGAACGAACCCTGGGCACGAGGCGAATGGTTGTGCAGGGCACGGGCCACGAGCTCCTTGCCGGTACCGGTCTCACCGCTGATCAGGACCGGGATGTCGCTGGCCGACAGCCGTCCAATCATGCGGATCAATTCCTGGAATGGGGCCGAGGATCCAATCAGCCCGGCATCGCGCTCGCCCCGGGCTGGCTCACTACTGGGAACGTTGAGCGCCTTGCGAACCAGTCGTCCGACTTCTTCAAGGTCGAATGGCTTGGCCAGAAACTCGAACGCACCGCCCTGAAAGGCCCGGACCGCCGAATCCAGATCGGAGTAGGCGGTCATGATGATGACCGGCAATTCGGGCCGGGACTGGCGCAGACTCTGCATCAACTCGAGTCCGCTTTCGCCGTTCAGGCGAATGTCGGCAATGACCAGGTCCGGGCTGTCAGCGGCAAGGGCTGCGTTCAGGCTGGCGCCGTCGGCGAATGTGCGAACCGGCAGCTTCTGGCTGTGAAAGAACTCCTCGAGCACGTAACGAATCGCCGGATCGTCGTCGATGATCCAGACCCGTTCAGACATTGGCTGGGCTTCGAGATGGTGCCGCGATCAGCGGCAGGCGGACGCGGAAGCGGCTGCCTTGCTCCAGCGACTCGTATTCGATTAGCCCCTGATGCATGCGGGCAATCTGCTGGGCCACGGCGAGGCCAAAGCCCGAGCCCTGGTCGCGCCCGGTGACCAGCGGCAGAAAAAGCCGGTCGCGCAGGGCTTCGGGCACCCCCTGTCCATCGTCGTCGATGTCGATCCGCACCGCGTGGCGTGCCGGGTCATCGATCAGCAACGATCGATGTTCGATACGCGTGGTCATCCGGATCTCCCCGGCGCCCGCCTGGATGCTGTTGCGCAACAGATTGAGAAAGAGCTGGTGCAGTTGGCCACCATTGGACTGCAGTTCGGGAATGCTGGGGTCATAATGCTTTTTCAGTTTCAGATGGCCATGGTTCTCGGCCAGCACCAACTCGCCAGCTTCATCGAGAACCTGGTGCAGATTCACGGCTTCCAGCTGCTTTTCTCCATCGCCGGCAAACCGCTCGATCAGACCGGTGATGCGATCGACCTCACGCTGAATCATCTGGGCGTGCCGGATGAGCCTGGATTCGCCGGTTGCCGCGTGGATCAGTTGAGCCGCCCCGCGTACGCCGGCCAGCGGGTTACGTAGCTCGTGGGCGAGGCGGCGTGTCAGCAGAGCCAGCGCCTGTTGCCGGTCGGCGCGTTCGGCCATGGCGCGCTGACGAATTCGCTCAGTCACCGGGTGCAGTTCAATCAGGGTGTCGGTATCGATTCGATGGAAGATGACATCCAGAACCGGTCCGTCGGCGTTCAGGCGTGCTTCGGAAACCCGCAGTGGCTGGCCCGGCGGGCGAATGCGCCGGTGCCAGTCATTCAGCGCCAAGGACAGCTCGACCAGGGGCAGCGAGTGCAGGCTGGCTTGTGAGCGGCCGAACAGATCGGCCGCCGAGCGATTGATCCAGCTCACCCGACGATGTTGATCGACCCGGATCAGGCCCGTGGCCAGGAGGTCCGGGTCGGGCTGGCTCACGGGGTTTCTGGTTGAGCCCGGGAAAGCGAATGCAGGCGGAATCGGACCGGGTCGGTTGACGCCAGAACGCGTCCCCTTGCCGTTTGCAGTTCGGCGCGCAGCGTGTGCTCGCCGGTTTCGACATCCTCGATCGTCGCCTCCAGGGAACTGACGGGCGGCTGAGCTTCCTCGTCGAGATAGACCACGATCTGGGCAGTCTCCGGCAACGCGATGTTGCTGGCCATGTTGACCGTCAGGGTCTGGTCCGTGACCAGCAGATCCTGACCATCTTCGGGTGAGGTGATCCGGAACCCCAGCGGCTCACGCTCCAGCTCGGTGTCATTCAGAGCAATCGGTGGTTCGTCGATATCCTCACCGACCACGCTGAGCTCAGGTAGAACCATGGGATCGGCATCCTCGGATGGCTTTTCATCGGTGTAGATCACGTTGCCATCGGCATCGACCACTCTGTAGATTTCCTGGGCGCCCAGGGGCGCCGACAGGCACAGCATCAGTAGCAGGGTAAATGAAAGTTGCATTGAGGGTTTCATTGAGAGTTTCAACGAGCGTTCCAGAGAGAGTTTCATCGGGCTTCTACCAACCAAATGCCAGTTTGCATTGTAGTGATAAAAAAAGGCCGGGCACAAGGCCCGGCCAGTCTGCCTGCACGCCGTCATGATCTTCAGGACATGATCTTCAGGGCGTGATCTTCAGGACGAGTAATACATTTCGAATTCAACCGGATGGGTCGACATGCGAAAACGTGTCACTTCCTGCATTTTCAGCTTGATGTAGCCGTCGATAAGGTCATCGGAGAACACATCGCCGGCCTTCAGGAATTCGCGATCGGCGTCCAGCGCATCCAGCGCCTGGTCCAGGGCATGGCACACGCGAGGAATGTCACGCTCTTCTTCCGGAGGCAGGTCGTAAAGGTCCTTGTCCATCGGCGGGCCCGGGTTGATCTTGTTGATCACCCCGTCGAGGCCGGCCATCATCATGGCGGCGAACATCAGGTAGGGGTTGCCGGCAGCGTCACCAAAGCGCACCTCGATCCGGCGGGCCTTGTCGCTGGCAACCCAGGGCACCCGGCAGGACGCCGAGCGGTTGCGGGCCGAATAAGCCAGCAGTACCGGCGCTTCAAAGCCCGGCACCAGGCGTTTGTAGCTGTTGGTGGTCGAGTTTGAAAAAGCGTTGATGGCCCGGGCGTGTTTGAAAATGCCGCCGATGTAGTGCAGGGCGGTTTCGCTCAAGCCGCCGTAGCCGTCGCCGGCAAACAGGTTGGTGCCGCCCTTGGCCAGCGATTGGTGGACGTGCATCCCTGAGCCATTGTCGCCGACCAGTGGCTTGGGCATGAAGGTCGCGGTCCGGCCGTGCATGTGGGCGACATTCTGAATGATGTACTTGGTCATCAGCGTCTCGTCGGCCTTGCGCGTCAGGGTGTTGAAGCGGGTGCCGATTTCGCATTGTCCGGCCGTTCCCACCTCGTGGTGATGGACCTCAACCGGGATACCCGCTGCCTCCAGGGTCAGGCACATCAGGCTGCGCAAATCGGCCAGGCCATCGACCGGTGGCACCGGGAAATAGCCACCCTTGACCCGGGGGCGATGGCCATGGTTGCCATCCTCGTACTTTTTCTTGCTGTTCCAGGCGGCCTCTTCCGAATCGATCTCGAAAAAAGCCCCCGAGATATCGTTTTTCCAGCGCACATCGTCGAAGATGAAAAACTCGGGTTCAGGGCCGAAAAAGGCGGTATCGGCAACGCCGCTGGCCTTGAGGTAGGCTTCGGCCCGTTTGGCCAGCGAGCGCGGACAGCGGCTGTAAGGCTGCATGGTGGCCGGCTCGAGGATGTCGCAACTGACGTTGAGGGTCTTGTGTTCAGCGAACGGGTCAAGAAACCAGGCGTCGGTGTCGGGCATCAGCACCATGTCCGAGTCATTGATGCCCTTCCAGCCCACGATCGACGAGCCGTCGAACATCTTGCCTTCGCTCAGCAGCTCATCATCAACGGCTGAGGCCGGCATGGTGATGTGCTGATCCTTGCCCAGCGTGTTGGCAAAGCGAAAATCGACAAACTCGATTTCCTCGTCGGCGATGTACTTGATTGTTTCAGTTGGCGTCATGAGGCTGCAGTCCTTTCATTGTGGAATGTGCTCCTAGATGCATATGTCGTGCCAACCTGGCATTGTCAGGAAACAGGGGCTCCCAAGGCAGCCGCCGGGCCTACCCATGTTGAATAGTTAAGCAGACTCCATTCGCCGCTGCTCAATATTTGAGCGGAGGCGTCAGTCTGATACTTTTGGATTGAGCGTATAGGTCCCAGTCAGGCTTGCCTTGTCGATGACGTGACCCTCGATGGCCTTGAGCGCGTCGTGACCGGAAAAGCCGGGCTTCAGGTCCAGATGGTCGGTGTCCAGCGCGTACAGGGTGAACACGTAATGATGGAGCCGCTCGTCGTTCCAGGGCGGGCAGGGCCCGTCATAGCCGTGGTAGTGGCCGGCCATATCCGGATCGCCGGCCATGAATCCGGTGTAGTCATTGAGCCCCTGACGGGTGTTGGCGGGGCCGGGCGGATTCTGCTTGCCCTGGGGGGTGACGCCCTGGCTGCATTCGCCGGTGCGAAGCCCGCTGATCGAAGTCGGGATGTCGACCATGACCCAGTGGCAGAAATCCGTGCGCTCCATGTCCTTTGGCAGGGTCTTGCCTTCCTTGTTGACATCATCGGCCACGGCCGGGACATCGGGGTCCATGCAGACCAAGGCCAGCGAGCGGGCCTTGTCGGGTATGTCGCCCCAGGTCAGGTGCGGGCTCAGGTTGTCTGACAGGCTCATGTGAGAATCCTTGTCAGGGCGGCCGAAGGCAAAGCGGGGGTCGATTGGGGCGCCGTCGGTCACATCATTCGACTGCAGCTTCATGGTTTTCTCCTTTGAGAACGCATCCGTTGGCATGAAACCGCTATCCTACCAAGCTGGTTCGTCGCTTTCGTTCAAATGTCATCATGATTCGCGCCCTGTTGTTCGTTGTCGCTCTGTTCATTTTCCTATCGTCGTCCGCCCCGGCTTGGGCGGCACCCGGACTTCCCGCCGACTTTGATCCCGACCCGGCCATACCGTCGCCAGCACAGGTGCTGGGGTTCGAGCCGGGCCAGTGGCATCCACGCCACGACCAGTTGGTAACCTATCTTCGAGAGCTGGCCGCTGCGTCGGACCGGGTTCATATCGAAACGATCGGCCAGACCCATGGTCTGCGCCCGTTGCTGCTGCTGACCTTGGCC
>JBGTEC010000185.1:0-6378 GCA_041747995.1 Wenzhouxiangella sp. | reverse complement strand
GGTCAACCCGGTCATCCCGGAAGCTGTCTGCATGGTTGCTGCCCGCGTGATCGGCAACGACACCACGATCACAATTGCCGGCCAATCCGGCAACTTCCAGCTTAACGTCATGCTGCCGGTCATTGGCGCCACGCTTCTGGAGAGCCTGGAGCTTCTGGCCAACGCCAGCCGCCTGCTGGCCGACCGCGCCATTGCGACCTTCACCGTGCGCCGGGACAATCTCAACGAGGCCCTGGCAAAAAATCCCATTCTGGTCACGGCCCTGAATCGGGTCATCGGCTATGAAAAGGGCGCGGCCGCGGCCAAGCAGGCCTACAAGCAGGGTCGCCCGATCATCGACGTGGCCGAAGAGCTGACAGGACTAGATCGGGAAAAACTGGAAGAACTGCTCGATCCGCTGAAGCTGACCCGGGGCGGGATCTGAACCGTTGCCGCGCTGGCGCCCACCGGCAAAGCCGTCAAGCCCCTACATCACGGCCGCCGGTTTCAGATGCCTGCAGGATGAGCTGAAGGAACGCTGGACGCTGCGACGGGAGGTCACCGTGGCGGTCACCGCGGCAGCCGCGGAAGGCGATCGCTCGGAGAACGCTGAATACATCTACCGCAAGAAGCAGTTGCGCGAGATCGACCGGCGGATCCGCTACCTGCAGAAGCGTCTGGATGTGGTCAAGGTCGTTGAGGCGAAACCGTCGAATCCTGACAAGGTGTTCTTCGGCGCCAGCGTCGTGCTGGAACAGGAAGACGGGCAGCGGGTGAGCTATCGTATTGTCGGCGCTGACGAAACCGATGTCGACAAAGGCTGGATTTCGGTCGACTCGCCGGTTGCCCGCGCGCTGCTGGGCAAGAACCTGGAGGATGAAGTGACCGTGCCGACGCCCGCGGGCGAGCGTTGCCTGTGGGTCGTTTCGGTCGATTACTCTTGAAACTTTGCCCAGGTGTTCCTATCTAAGGGAACGAGACCGCCGATAGGGGTCTCGATGACGCCCGGCCTGATGAGAAGGCGGGCAAAACAACTTGCAACCTATTGCTTCAAAGGAGAATATGGTTATGACTACTTTTGATCTTACCCCCCTGTATCGCACGGCCATCGGCTTTGATCGTATGGCTGACATGTTGTCCAACGCTTCCCGGGCCGAGACCAACGGCTACCCGCCGTACAACATTGAGTCCCTGGGCGAGGACCGCTACCGCATCACCATGGCAGTCGCCGGGTTCGGCGAGGACGAGCTGGATATCGTCACCGAACGCAATACGCTGACGGTTTCAGGCGCCAAGAAGGAATCACGCTCCGAAAACGAAGGAGAGTTCCTCTATCGCGGCATCGGCAACCGTTCGTTCGAGCGTCGTTTCCAACTCGCCGATCATGTTGAAGTGGACGGTGCTGGCCTGGAAAACGGCTTGCTTCACATTGAACTCAAGCGTGAACTGCCTGAGCAGATGAAGCCGCGCAAGATCGACATCGGTTCCGGCAAGAGTCGCCTGATCGAAGGCGAGCGCGACCGGAAAGGCCAGAAGGAGTCCAAGGCAGCAGCCTGATCTTTCGCGCCGGACAATCCGTGCAGACAGGGGCGCCCGTGGTGGCGCCCCTTTTTGTTGACGGCCCCGTGCTGACCTCGTGGGCCTGACTTCATTTGTTACGATAGGCGAATGACAGAATCATCCGAATCAACCCAATCCTCACGGGCGCCATCACCGCTGTTGGCCTTGTATCCCCTCTGGCAATGGCTGTTCTACATCCCGATTGTCGCCGTGGCGACCCTGGTCGGCGCTGTGCTGTCGATCATTGTCTCGCTCCTGACCTCCCAAAGGCTGGCCAATCTTTACGTCGCCGTTCCCTGGTGTCACGTGGTCGCCTGGCTTGCGCCGGTTCGGGTCAAAGTGCTGGGCATGGAACATGTTGATCCGAACCAGTCCTATGTGGTCGTTGCCAACCATCAGAGCCAGTTTGACATTCCGGTGATTTACGGTTTTTGCGGGCTGGACCTGCGCTGGGTGATGAAGGCAGAATTGAACAAGGTACCGTTCATCGCCTCAGGGTGTCGTGCCATTGGCCATATTTTTGTGGATCGCAGCGACGCCGACCAGGCGCGTACGGCGATCAACAAGGCGGTCGCACGCCTCAGACCCGGCACTGGAATTCTTTTTTTCGCCGAAGGGACGCGCAGCCGTAGCGGCAAGCTGTTGAATTTCAAGAAGGGTGCGTTCCGGGTGGCGATCGACCAGCAATTGCCCGTATTGCCCATGACCCTGATAGGTACCCGGGACGTGCTGCAGGCGGGTTCGAAACGCATACAGCCCGGAACCGTCTATCTGCGCATCCACCCCCCGATTGAGACAACAGGCATGAATACCGCTGATCTGCGCGGACTGCTGGATCATGTCCGGGAGGTTGTGGCCTCAGGCCTGCAGCCTGCGGAGCTGGGCTGATGCAGTTGCATGTGCCCGATCCGAATTTCACGGCTTCGGGGCGCGCCGGGCGCAATCTGGTTCTCGCCATCAAGATCATGCTTGGGTTTCTGGCCGTCATTTGGGCCGTGTTTCTGTTCGAGCGAGTGTTGATGATCAACCTGGGCCAGTTCGGACTCCGGCCCCGTGAAGGCATCGGTTTGCTCGGGCTGTTGACGACCCCGCTGCTGCACGGCAACCTGTCGCATATCGGCTCCAATAGTGCGCCATTGTTTATTGGCGGCGTGGCGATGCTGTTTCTGTATCCGAACTCGTCCTTGCGGGCGTTGCCATTGATTTACGTCGGTTCGGCGGCCCTGGCCTGGGTTTTTGCCCGGCCGAGCGTGCACATCGGTGCATCGGGCTTGGTTTACGGCATCCTGGCCTTTGTTTTCGTGTCCGGGCTGTTGCGCCGGGACATGCGTTCGGTCGGTGTCTCGCTGTTGATCTGGTTTCTTTATGGTTCCATGTTGTGGGGCGTGTTGCCGGGAGCGCATCTGATGAGCTGGGAGCTGCACGCCAGTGGGATGATGATTGGTCTCCTGCTGGCCGTCGTCTACAGGGCGTGGGATCGACCGCCGGTCAAGAAGTATGAATGGGATGACGAGGATGAGGATACGGAATCAAGTGGCCAGGGTGAGCACTGGTATGACAACGACTGGGGTGACAATCGGCGTGACCATTGGCGCGACAATCGAGACGACAATGGGCCGGATCGCCCCGATCCATGGCGTGATGATCGCTGGCACTGAGGGAGTGGTTCGATGTTGAAGCGGGTTTTTGCGGTTCTGTTGACCATTGTCATCCTGGTCATTCTGGTCGGCTTCATGCTACCCAGGCAGGTGACGATCGAGCGCAGTATCCAGATCGATCAGCCGGTCGAGGTAATCTTTGAGGTTTTGAATGATTTTCGGCACTTCGGCCAGTGGTCGCCGTGGCATCAACGCAACCCGGACGCCGGCTACCGCATCGAAGGGCCTGATTCCGGGGTTGGGTCGACTCTCATCTGGAGCGACGAGGATGGAAGTGGTGCGGGCCGGTTGTGGATTGTTGATGTCGAACGTCCACGTCGCATCGACATGCAGATGGAGCTTGGTGAGAGCGAAGTCGATACCTATTTCCGTCTCGAGCCCGCAGGCTTCGGCCAGCAGGTCACATGGGGGATGTTGATGGAATTCGGCACCTTTGACCTGACAGGCCGGTATGTCGGGCTGATGATGCCCGGCCTGATCGGGCGCAGCTACCGTGAAGGCCTGGAGCGTCTGGACGAATACCTCGACCAATCACCCGGCCAGGTGCCACGGTTGCCTGATCAGCGCCACGACGCCATACCCGTCCGGTAACAACGTGGCCAAACGTCCGCTATTGCATGTCTATGGCTGTGGCCGTGCCGCGAGGGTTGTCGCGCGTTGGTTGCTCGAGGCCGGCCAGGTGGACATTGGCCAGGTCTGCAATCGAACGCCTGGCAGCTCGAGCGCGGCGGTCGAGTTCATCGGCGCCGGCCAGGCGGTCGAGCAGATGGATCATTCGGTGACGGGTGGCTGGCTGTTGCTGGGCTTGCCAGATAGCGCGATTGCGGCCGGCGCATTGGGTCTTTCGTGCCGGATGCCCGGCCAGCCTGACCTGGTTTTCCATTTATCCGGTTCTATGAGTGCCGGCGTGCTCGAACCACTGGGGTGTCCGGCGGCCTCGATCCATCCGGCGCGAGCGTTTGCCGATCCAGACCGGGCACTGGAAGCCATGCCGGGCACCTGGTGTGCAGGCGAGGGCGATGCCTACGCGCTGGAAATACTTAAGCCCGTTCTTGTCGCAGCCGGCGCCCGCTGGCTGACCCTGCCCGGTGCGGGCAAGCCGGCCTATCACGCGGCAACCGTGGTTGCGAGCAACTACCTGGTCACCATGACCGATTTCGCGCGACGGCTGACCGACTCGGCTGGGATGGACCCTGAAGCTGCCGCCGACCTGCTGGCCAGCCTGCAGGCCGGAACGCTGGACAACCTGCGTGGGCAGGCTGCCGACAGCGTATTGACCGGGCCCATAGAGCGAAGCGACGAGGCTGCCATGGCGCGCCTGCTGAGAAGTGTCGATCAGCTTGGCCCGGCTGCCGGCGATCTCTTTCGTGCCCTGGGCCTGGCCACGCTTGAACTGGCCGTGCACAAGCGCGGTCGAGGCCCGGCGGATCCGGCGTTGCGGCGGTTGTTTACCAGTCGCTCAGGTTGACGTCTTCAAGGCGCGGCCCCCAATCTCCAACCAATCCGGGTCGTTGCGTTCCGGCTTGGAGTACGGCCTGAAATTCTTCCGAGCTGAGCAGACGTACACCTAAACGTTCCAGGTGCGCGTTCCATATCTGGCAGTCCGTCAGGAGAAAGTCCCAGGTTTCCAGTGCCCGCATCAGCACTGCCAATGCGATTTTTGAGGCATCACGGCGTAAGTGAAACTTTGATTCGGCATAGAAGACCCTGCCGACAGCGACGCCGTAAAGGCCACCGGCCAGTTGACCCTGATCGAAGATTTCCACGCTGTGGGCATGGCCGAGCTCGTGCAGTCTCAGATAGGCCTTGCGCATGGACGGGGTGATCCAGGTGCCGGTCTGCCCGTTCCGTGGGGCGGCGCAGGCATCGATCACCGCGCTGAAATCATGATCCATGCGAACTTCGAAGCGGCCCTGCCGCAAGGTCCTGCGCAGGCGCCTTGGCGGCGCCCAACTGCCTGGAATCAGTACGGCACGCGGATCTGGTGACCACCAGAGTATCGGCGAGCCATGCTCGTACCACGGAAAGATACCGAGACGATAGGCATTGAGCAGGCGTTCTGGGCGAAGATCCCCGCCCCAGGCGACCAGGCCCTCCGGGTGATTGCTCAGGCCGGGTGCGGGAAATGGGCTGTCCGGATCCTTGCTCAGTTGCGGAATATGGTAGCGCTGCACGGGTTCAGGCTCCAAAAGGGTTGAGCTGATCGAGTTGCTCACGATACGCCAATAATGCCCTGGCTTCCGCGTCCAGGTAACGGGCGATGGCCTGGCGCATGCCGGGATGACGAATGTAATGAAAGGAGCGGGTCTTGCGGGGGAGAAAACCGCGTCGGATCTTGTGCTCTCCCTGGGCGCCCGGCTCGAACCATTGCAGCTTGTTCTGGATACAGTAGTCGATCCCCTGATAATAGCAGGCCTCGAAATGCACATCGCGGGTCTCCTCCAGGCTGCCCCAGTAGCGGCCGTAAAGTCGCTGGTCGTCGCGCCAGAAGATGGCGACGGCGCGATCCATTCCCCGGCGTGACGCGATGCAAAGCAGAAAGTCCGGCCCAAAGGCTTTGGCGCAACGGGCAAAGAAGTCACGGTTGAGCATCGGCATGTTGCCATAGAGTGCGAACGTGCCCTGGTAGCACAGGTCGGCCAGGTCGAGGTCGGCAGCAGAGAGCTGGGTACCGTCCTTCCAGGTAAACGACCAGCCGCCTTCGAGCACCCGACGGCGCTCGGCACGGATGTTCTTGCGCGGTTTTCGCTTCAGGCGATCGAGGAAGTCCTCGAAATCTCGATAGCCTTGATTGTGCCAGTGGTATTGCCAGTCAAAGCGCGCCAGCCAGCCGGCGTCTTCCAGTACCCGGGCATCATCAGCATCACAGAAATTGATCCCGGCCGAAGACAGACCGCGGCTTTCTACGCACGCCTCCAACTGATTCACCAGGATTCGTGCTGCCTCGGGATCATGGGCGGCGCCCAGCAGGCGAGGGCCGGGCACCGGGCTGTAGGGGGCTGCGACCAGCAGTTTGGGATACCAGGCAATGCCCGCGCGCTCGGCCGCGTTCGCCCAGGCCCAGTCGAATACGAATTCGCCGTGAGAATGCGACTTCAGCCAGGCCGGAGCGGCACAGCGGAGCGAGCCGTCGGAATTTGCGACCGTCAGTGCCTCTGGGCGCCACCCCGAGCCCGGCCCA
>JBGTEC010000184.1:0-2006 GCA_041747995.1 Wenzhouxiangella sp. | reverse complement strand
TCTGACGCGGCTGATACCTTGTACGAAAAAGGTTCCAAGGTGAAGCGCCAAATGGATGAGCAGCAATGGTTGAAGGCGATCCGTGAGTATGTTGAGGACTACCCGATTTCTGCGGTAGGCGTGGCGCTTGCCACTGGCTGGGTGATCAGCCGCATCTTGAAATCCGACTAGGTTTTCCCCGGCCTCACCCGACTCTTCGGCCAATGGGTCGATGGGTCGGGTTTTTTTTTGGGTGATAAAAAAAGCAACACCCGGCAGTGCCGGGTGTTGCTGACGGTAGAACTGGAACTTGGGTCAGGCCGAATCAGCCGCCCGGGGTTCCATTGTCGTCGTCATCATCGTCATTCTCATCCGCGCCGTTCAAGCCGCAATCAAACTGGCCCATCAGCGGGCTGACGCGTACCAACTGCTGAGTGGAGGTGCCGTCCGTGCCGCTGAGCTCGGCGGTGCCTTCATCGCAGTTTTCGAACGTGAATGTCACCTGGCCCCAGTTGGTCAGCTCGCCCGGAGCGACTGGCGTTTCGAAGGTGCCACCCAACCCGGTCCCGCTCTGCAGGTCGGCAGTAAGCTCTTCACCAGCGGCGATCTCGCCATTGATCTGGTCACTGACCAGCCAGATGTTGTCACCGGCGTCGTTGTAGCCGTAGAAGAAGGCGATCATGCCCTCGGGTCCGGAAATGAAATTCCAGCCCTGGCCGTCGGTCTCCGGGTCGTGCCAGGCGCCGGCCAGACCAAGCCATGGCGTGACGCTGAATTCCTGCAGCAGACTGGCTTCCGGGTTCGCTGCGAATTCCTGTCCGGGATTCGGTGTGCGGGAAACCAGGGCGTAACGACCCGGGGTCAGATTGACATGCATGAAAGTCGACTGCGGAAATTGCTCCTGTTGACCGACCTGCTGCGGACCCGGTTGCTGCAGGGCGAGAGTGGGGCCTACACCGCCGCGGAAAGTCTGCGGCCCGCGAGCGTCTGGAGACGACATCATGGCCTGGCGGCCGCGATAGAATCTGTCTTCGCCAGCGTCGACGAAATCCGTCCAATCCTCCAGCTGCTCGATGGTGGTGCCTTCGTCAAGCCGGATCAATTGCAGATCATGACCCTGATCCAGTCCGAATCCGCCGTGATCGATATTGTCTTCAAAAATCACTTCGATGGTGGTTGGGCCCGGCTGGATATTCTCCTGTTCCATCCGCATGCCGTCGGTTGACGAAAGGCGAACCTGAATATCGGCTTCCGGCTCAGTAGCTTCCGGCATCCCCGGATCACGTTCGGTAACAACGAGTCGTTCAACCAGGCCGCGTCCGGCGCCGAAAGTACCCTGCTCATCCAGGGTCCGGCTCTCGAGGAAATTGGTACCAGGATCGAGGTTGACTGTGGTCCATCCGGTTTGTTCCCCACCGAGCAGGCCCGGGCCGCCGATGGGCTGAGCCTCTCCGAACCAGTCTGGCCTGGTCGCTTCTACTGAACCGAGAAATTGGTCCACGGTCTGCGCACCAGCGAAATACGGGTTCCAGGCTTCCTGGAAAGGCTGGGTGACCTCGGCCTGGAAATCCTCCCGGGTCATCTCGGCCTGCGCCTCAGGTACGCGAGTCAGGTAAATGGAGTGTGTTTCTTCGGTGGCATTGATATGCCGGATGGTTGTCCAGCCCGCAGGAATTTCATCTCTTGACAACGCGAACTCCAGGTTGCCTTCCATCGCGCCTGGGTCCGTTGCCTCGCGGGTGACGATTTCCAGCACATTGCCATGATCAAACCCGAACTGGTGTTCGACCTGATCATCACTTCCGCGGGTTGGGGCGTCAGTGACCTGCGACAATGCCAGCGGCGAGGCGGTGACCGCCAGCGCTAGACAGGAGATATTGATTGCCTTCACAAGTGTCCGGTTTAAAACCCCAAGAAATTCAATTGGTTATCATCTTCGGTCTGGGCCTCTGCGGCCAGCCCAATTGTAACCGCATGTTTTAACTCGAATTTCTCGAATACAGTAATTGAAACAATCTGTAACAACG
>JBGTEC010000183.1:0-9198 GCA_041747995.1 Wenzhouxiangella sp. | reverse complement strand
GTGATCGATTCGACCACAATGAGCCTGGACGAGGTTGTCGAACGGGTCATTGCCGAAGTCGACCGGAAAGCTGGTCGTCCGAGAAGTCGGCGCGTCTGATCAATCCCGCGAGGAAGAAATATCTGGTGGCTGGCCTTGAATGATCAAGGTACGGCTTTTTTTGACGAGCGCCCGTTGAATCGGCGCAGATGACGAGAGACTGGCGGACCAAACAGTATCCCGCACCAGTCTTGAAGGAACATAATAGCGTAATGACAGAATCAAGCGTAATGACAGAACCTGCAGAATCATTTGCGGATCTATTTGAACAAAGCCTGAGCGAGAAGGATCTGCGTCCTGGCGCCATTATCATGGGCCGGGTCGTGGAGATTCGTGACGACGTCGTCGTGATCAATGCCGGACTCAAGTCCGAAGGCATTGTTCCCATCCACCAGTTCGAGAAGCCCGATGGCGAACTCGAAGTGCAAGTGGGTGATGAGGTTGAAGTGTCCCTGGACGCCGTCGAGGACGGTTTCGGTGAGACCCGCCTGTCGCGCGAAAAAGCCAAGCGCTCCCGTGTGTGGACGACGCTTGAGAAAGTATTCGAAGCTGAAGACAATGTCATCGGTCAGATTTCCGGCAAGGTCAAGGGTGGCTTTACCGTCAATATCGATGGCATCCGGGCCTTCCTGCCTGGTTCCCTGGTTGATGTGCGCCCCGTGCGTGATCCCGGCTACCTGGAAGGCAAGGACCTGGAATTCAAGATCATCAAGCTCGATCGCCGCCGCAACAACCTGGTGGTCAGCCGCCGCGCCGTAGTCGAGCACGAATACGCTGCCGAGCGCGATGACTTGATCGATCGTTTGACCGAAGGCGCCGTGATCAAGGGCGTGGTCAAGAACCTCACCGATTATGGTGCTTTCCTGGATCTGGGTGGCATTGATGGATTGCTGCACATTACCGACATGGCCTGGAAGCGTGTCCGTCATCCGTCCGAAGTCGTAGAAGTGGGCGATGAGCTGGAAGTGCGAGTCCTGCGTTTCGACCGCGAGCGCATGCGCGTCTCGCTCGGTCTCAAGCAATTGGGTGACGATCCCTGGAGTAACATCGACCGCCGCTATCCGCCGACTTCACGTTTGTTCGGCAAGGTGACCAACATCACTGACTACGGCTGCTTCGTCGAAATCGAAGATGGCGTCGAAGGCCTGGTCCACGTCTCGGAAATGGATTGGACCAACAAGAACGTCAACCCGGCCAAGGTTGTGCACGTTGGTCAGGAATGCGAAGTCATGGTGCTGGACGTGGACGAAGAGCGCCGCCGCATCTCCCTGGGCATGAAGCAGTGCGCACCGAACCCGTGGGAAGCCTTTGCGGCAACCCACAACAAGAACGACAAGGTGGGTGGCGCCATCAAGTCGATCACCGATTTCGGCATCTTCATCGGGCTGGACGGTGGCATCGACGGACTGGTTCATCTGTCCGACATCTCTTGGATGACGCCAGGTGAGGAAGCGATTCGAAACTTCCGCAAGGGCGAGGAAGTCGAGGCTGTGGTGCTGGCGGTCGATCCGGAGCGTGAGCGGATTTCGCTTGGTATCAAGCAGCTCGAGCAGGATCCGTTTGCCACCTTCATGGCCGAGCATCCGCGCGGTTCGATGGTCAAGGGCAAGATCAAGTCGGTTGACCCTCGCGGGGCAATTGTCGAGCTTGCCGATGGTGTCGATGGCTACATCAAGGCATCCGATCTGACCAAGGAACGTGTCGATGACGCGACCAAGGTTGTGTCCGAGGGAGACGAGATCGAAGCGAAGTTCGTGGCGCTCGATCGCAAAACACGCAATCTCACCCTGTCTGTCCGGGCCAAGGATGACGACGAGCTGGCGGATGCACTCGACCAGTACCAGTCGCGCTCTGGTGGCACCGGAACCTCGCTGGGGGACTTGCTCAAGGAACAGCTCGGCAAGGACTGATAATAAAGAAACGGCGGCCGGCGCCCCAAAGAATGGGTGCCGGCCTGCTTTTACAGGGAGAGGTTTATGACAAAATCCGAACTGATTGAACGACTTTCAGCGGATCAGACTCACTTGAGCCAGGCCGATGTAGAACTGGCGGTACGCTCCATACTGGAGCAGCTAAGCCGGGCGCTGGCCGAGGGTGAGCGTATCGAAATACGGGGTTTTGGCAGTTTCTCCCTGCATTATCGCCCGCCACGCATGGGGCGGAACCCCAAGACCGGAGGTCCGGTGGCTTTGCCGGGCAAGCACGTGCCACATTTCAAGCCGGGCAAGGCATTGCGAGAGCGGGTCAACGGTCCAGAGTGATATTCTGACCTTTTGCACGGCCTGGAGCTTTGCCAATGTTTCGCTGGATCGTTCTGATAGCTTGTGTGCTGGCTGCAGTGGTGGGACTGGCTGTCGGTGTAATGAACCCTGATCCTGTTCGGGCAACCCTGCCGGCGCTGGAATTTGAGATGGCGCTGGGGAGTCTGCTGGTGATCGTGTTCATCGCCGGTGTGTTGGTTGGTTCACTGCTGTTCGTGTTCTTTTTTTACCTTCCTTCGCGAATGACCCGGCGCGGCGTCGCGTCTGCTTCGACCAGGGCTCGGTTGCCGGACCAGAATGCTTGAATTGGCCCTGCTGTTTGGACTGCTTCCGGTGGCTGCGGCAACCGGATGGTACGTAGCACGCCGAAGCGATTCGTCACGCAAGCGGGCATCGTCACTTTCGAGCAATTATTTCCGCGGCCTGAATTACCTGCTCAACGAGCAGCCTGACAAGGCGATCGAGGTTTTCCTCAAGATTGCCGAGATCAATCAGGATACCGTTGAAACCCATCTGGCTCTCGGCAACTTGTTTCGTCGTCGGGGCGAAACGGACAAGGCCATCCGCTTCCACAAACATATCATTTCTCGGCCCAATCTGACCGATGAGCAGCGATCCCACGCGTTGCTTGAGCTGGGTGAAGACTACATGCGCGCCGGCCTGCTTGATCGCGCCGAGCGTCTGTTCGTGGAGTTGCTGGACCATGATCCCAAATCCCAGGTTCCTGCTCGTCAGCTGCTGGACATTTACCAGCAGGAAAAGGACTGGGAGAAAGCAATCGCCAAGGCGCGCCACGTGCACGGTGACGTCATGGCGAGCGAGGCCCTGATTGCCCAGTTTTACTGCGAGTTGGCTCAACAGGCACTGGCTCGCGACGATGCGGAAACAGTGAGGCAAATGCTGAGACAGGCGCGCAGGTATGATCCTCAGAACGCGCGGGCTCGCTTGCTGGAGGGTGAACTTGCGTGGCAACACCAGGCCTGGACCGAGGCCGCCAGGCACTATCGGGAGGCTTGCGAGCTGGATTGCGACGCTTCGGTGGCGGTCATCGACCGGATCATGGAGTGCCACCGCCAAATTGGTCGCGTCGACGAACTTCGCTCTTGGCTGGCCGACCTTTGCGATCAAAGCGCGATGACCACGCCGGCACTCGCACTGGCGCGGCTCATGGCGCAGGAAGACTTGCAAGGGGCAGTCGATTTTCTTCTAGAACGCCTGAGCGAGCGACCCACCGTACGTGGCCTGGAATTCCTGATGGAATTGCTCAACCAGCAGGGGGTCAGCCTGGATCAGGTCGGCCCGGAGTTGGTTCGGGATCTGATGCAGCGTCTGCTTGATGGTCAGCCCCGGTATCGCTGTCAGCAGTGCGGTTTCAGTGGCACCTCATACCACTGGTTGTGTCCGAGTTGCCGGCGCTGGAACAACACTCGCGCCATCCGTGGCGTTCTGGGCGAATGATGCCGGAAGGGGCGGCGTGGGCGGCTCCCGTGCTTGCCGGCGTCGTTACCTGGTCACTGACCCCTCTTCTTCGGCGTTACCTGGTTGCCCATGGGATTGTCGATCGACCTGATCTTCGCCGTTCTCACGCGGTGACAACGCCACGCGGCGGGGGACTTTCGATCGCTGCCGCATTGCTGTGCGTGTTGACCCTGCTCTGGCCAGGCTATACGGAGGCTACCGCCCTTGCAGCACTCGTCTTGGCGCTTGCCGGGCTGGGCTGGCTGGATGACCGGTTCTGTCTGGCGGTCCGTTGGCGTCTGCTGATCCAGGCTGGCATTGCCTCGTCGCTTCTGGTCTGGCTGGGTGGCCTGGAGACGATTGCCATTGGGCATTTCGTGGTCTACCAACCCTGGGTATGGACCGCCTTGGCATTGGTGGCCGTGATCTGGCTGATCAATCTGCATAACTTCATGGATGGCTCCGATGGTCTTGCTTCTGTTCAGGGAATCTGGTGCGGGCTGATGTTCGGCAGCCTCTTCGCCTTGTCGGGACATTCGTTCCCGGCGATTGTGGCATTCAGCCTGGCCGCAGCCTGCCTGGGGTTTTTCCACTGGAACCGTCCCACGGCACGGATATTTATGGGGGATACAGGGTCTATCCTGCTGGGTGGTATCGTTGCGTGGCTGGCCCTGTTTGGCGCAGTCAGCGGCAGCATCAGTGTCTGGCAGAGCCTGATGATTTGCTCGCTGTTTGTGGTCGATGCAACTGCAACCCTGTTGTCTAGGCTTGGCCGAGGCGAGCGGTGGTATACTCCGCACCGACAGCATGCCTATCAGCGGCTGATCGACGCAGGCTGGAGCCACGGCAGGGTTCTGGTTCTGTACGGGCTGCTCAAAGGCTTGGTGGTGCTGCCTGTCATTGTGGCCGGTTGGCATCTGGCCGGCTGGGATGTCTGGATGGCGGCAGGGTTGATCGCCCTGCTGGTCACGGGTTGGTGGCGCGTTCAGTCTGCCTTTACTGGAGAATATACAACGCATGGCTGAGCAGGTTGGACGACGAGCAGTGCTGTTGAACTTGCGTGCGCTGGCTATCGTGCATGATCTGTTCATGATCGTTGCAGCCTGGATCACCGCCCGGGCGGGTACGCTGTGGTTGCTCGGTGAATCCGGTATCAGCTGGCAGCAGCTCGCTGTCGAAGTCAATCTCATTTTGATTATTCAGGGGTTCCTGCAGTGGCGCGCCGGCCTCTATCGTGGCGTATGGCGTTTTGCCAGTCTGCCGGATCTGGGTAACCTTGTTCGCGCCGCCCTGCTGGGGGCAGTGGCCGGGGCGGCCGTGCTTCTGCTGCTTGAAGCCGCAGTCGAACTCATTGTCCTGATGGTCTGGATCTTTCCGATCCTGCTGTTGTTATTGCTGGGACTGCCGCGGTTGACCTACCGCGTGTTCAAGGATATGCGCCTGGAGGTTCATCGTCGCCGTGTGACCCAACGCACCCTGATTCTGGGTGCCGGTCGTTCCGGCCGCCTGCTGGTGCCGGAATTGAAGCGTCGAGGTGGTTACGATGTCGTTGGTTTCCTGGATGACAGCAGGCGCCTGCGCAACACCGAGATTGCCGGGGTGCCGGTTCTGGGGCCGATCGAGCGGCTACCGCGCATCACCGGCGAAGCGGCCATAGACCTGGTCGTAATCGCCATTCCGTCGGCAACCAATCAGCAGATGCAGCGAGTGGTTGAAATCTGTGAGCGCGTCGAAGTTGAATTCAAGACGCTGCCGACACTCAAGGAGCTGGGCAGCAGCTTTACCCGCTTTGACGACCTCAAGCCAGTTGCGATCGACGACCTGCTCGGACGCGAGCCGGTTTCATTGAATTGGGAGGCGATCCGCTCCGGATTGACCGGCAAGCGGGTGCTGGTGACCGGTGGTGGCGGATCCATTGGCGCGGAGTTGTGTCGCCAGATCGCACGCCTCGATCCGGCCTGTCTGGTGGTGCTCGACAATAGCGAATACAACCTCTACAGGGTTGACTACCGTCTGAAGGGCGAGTTTCGTGATCTGATGGTCGAGACCGTACTGGGTGATGCCTGTGACTCGGCCACCATCGACAATGTCATGCAGCGAGCCAGCCCGGAAGTCGTCTTTCACGCCGCAGCATACAAGCATCTACCCATGCTGCAGCATCAAGTCCGAGAGGCTTTCAGAAATAACGTGCTGGGCACTCGGCGAGTCGCCGATGCCTCCGATCGCTTCGGTGTCGAAACCTTCGTCCTGATCTCTACCGACAAGGCAGTCAATCCCAGCAATGTCATGGGTGCCACCAAACGCGTGGCCGAACTCTATTGTCAGTTTCTGAATCGAATTTCCCAGACCCGGTTCATTACGGTTCGGTTCGGCAATGTACTCAATTCAACCGGCTCGGTCGTCCCGTTGTTCAACGAACAGATCCGACGCGGCGGACCGGTCACGGTGACTCATCCGGAGATATCGCGCTACTTCATGACCATCGCCGAAGCCGGACAGCTCATTCTCCAGGCTGGCGTGCTGGGTGAGGGCGGTGAAGTCTTCGTTCTGGACATGGGAGAGCCGGTGCGGGTCAGCTACCTGGCCGAGCAGCTGATCCGTCTGGCGGGAAAGGAGCCTGGGAAGGACATCGAAATCGTCTACACTGGCCTGCGACCGGGTGAGAAGCTGTTCGAAGAGCTGTTCCACGCCCATGAATCGTATGCCAAGACGTCGCATGAAAAGATCTTTCTGACCCGGAGCTCGGATATCAACCTCGACAACATGGTCGAGCGCTTGCAACGAGCCGAGCACGCTGTGCGCCAGTACGACAATGCTCAATTGCGCCAGATCCTGCTTGAGCTTGTGCCGGAGATGGGGAAGGTGCCGCCGCGCAAGCGCAAGGTCATTCCCCTGACAGGTTAGTCAGGACGGACTGATGTTGAGACCCAAGCCGGTCGATCCTGCCGGAAAAGTTGTTTTGTTCGAGCATGCCTCGGACTTTCTGGCCGGCAATCCAATGGACGATCCGGTCTGCCGCCAACACCCGGTGTACCTGCCTGCAGGCTACCAGGGAGGAGATCGCCGCTACCCGGCGCTGTGGAGCCTTGCGGCCTATACCAATGCCGGACCGGGCCAGGTCAGCTGGCGCAATCAGGGGGAAAATCTTCCGATGAGATTGGACCGGTTGATTGCCGAGGGTCGAATGCCACCCGTGATCGTTGTCTTTCCCGATTGTTATACATCGCTGGGTGGCAACCAGTACGTCAACAGCCCGGCCCTGGGCGCCTACGCCGACTATCTTGTTGATGAACTGATCCCGGCTGTTGACCAGCGCTTTCGCACTATTGATGAGTCGGCCGCACGTGCGGTTTTCGGGAAGTCATCGGGTGGCTTTGGCGCCCTGCATCTGGCCATGACAAGGCCCGGCGTGTTCGCCGCCGTCGCCAGCCATGCCGGTGACTGTGGTTTCGATCGTGTCTATATGCGCGATTTTCCGCTTTGCTGCGATGCGCTTGCTCGCCACGACGGCGATCTGGAGGCCTTTGTTCGTACGTTCTGGCGTGATCGGCGGCCGGGCGGGGCAGCGTTTCATGCATTGATGGTCCTCTGTCTGGCGGCCAGTTACTCTCCCAATCCGGGCAAGCCGCTGGGGCTGGAGCTGCCGTTTGATCTGCACACAGCCCGCCTCGACGAAGCTGTCTGGCAACGCTGGCTCGAATTCGATCCCGTCAATCGGGTCAATTCATCCATCGACGCGTTGCGGGGCTTGGCAGGCCTTTGGATCGATGTGGGCCGGCGCGACCAGTATTTCATCCATTATGGCGCTCGTGAACTCCATGATCGGATGAATGCTGCCGGCATCGACCATCATTTCGAGGAATTCGATGGCACTCATTCCGGGATTGACTGGCGCTATGACCATTCTCTGCCCTGGCTGGCCTCGCGCTTGAAAGCGGGCTGATTAGCCTGCATTCAACAGTCAACCCCAACTCACGTAGTAAACTGTTTCCATGCTGACCATTACCCCCGCTGCCCGCGACTACTTTTCCCGTCTGCTCGAGCAGCAGCCAGAGAACACTAACCTGCGCCTGCGGACCATTCATCCTGGCACGCCAAAGGCGGATGTCGAGCTGACATTCTGCCCCCCCGGTGGCAACGAGGCAGAGGACCAGGCTGTAGAGTGCCAGGCGTTTGTGCTCTATGTCGACGCGACCAGCAGCGAGAGCCTCGACGGCGCCATGATCGACTTCGAGACCGATGCGACCGGCGGCGAATTGTCAATCCGTGCGCCGGGCCTCAAAGGCACGCAGCCAAGTTCGGATGCGCCCTTGCGTGAGCGCGTCGAATGGGTGCTTCAGGCCCGCATCAACCCCATGGTGGCTTCACACGGAGGCATGGTCGGCCTGGTCGAAGTCACTGAAGAGAAGGATGTCGTGTTGCAATTTGGCGGCGGCTGCCACGGTTGCGGCATGGTCGATGTGACCCTGAAGCAGGGCATCGAAACCACCATGCGCCAGGAAATTCCCGAAGTCCGGCGGGTCATCGACGCCACCGATCACGCTGAAGGTGAAAACCCGTACTACTGAGCGCGCCCTTTTTTTAGCTTAGAGCCTCGCCGGGCCAAGCTCCGATGGCCGGAGTTTGGCGTCTCCTGGCAACAATTCTCGGCAGTTATTGCAATTCGGTCAGTGGGCTGTCCTGGCGTGCAAACCAGGCGGCGAGATCGCGAATGTCACGGTCCGACAATTCCCGCGCAAAAGGCCCCATGATGGCGTTGTCCCGGGCGCCCGAGCGATAAGCGCGCAAAGCCACAATCAGATAATCGGCATGCTGCCCACCAATCTTGGGATAGTCGTCAGCGAGGACGAGGTTGCCGTCAAGACCATGGCAGGAGGCGCAAACGGACTCAGCGATCTGCTGGCCTCGTGCCGGACTTCCGGCCTGGATGGTCAGGCTGAGGCTCAGCAGGCAAGCTGTTGCGATGAGAGATCCGGTAACCGGCAGCAGGCGCATCATTCGTTATTCTCCGTCTGGCTGACAAAGGCAGCTATATCGTAAATATCCTGGTCCGACAGCGTGTTGGCCTGGGCTTCCATGGTCGGGTGGCGCCGTTCACCGGTCCGATAGGCCTTCAGCGAGGCAACGACATAGCCGTAGCTCTGACCGGCAATCAGTGGCACCGAATAGGTCGGGTAGACGTTTTTCTGATAGGGGATGGCGTGGCAGCCAAAGCAGGTCAGGGCAAGAATTCGACCTTCTTCAGGGTCGCCGCGCTCGGCAACAGCCGGCTGAGCCAGCGTGAGGGCAAGGAAAGCCGCAAAAAACAATCGCATTAACATCAAATCGCGCCAGAGATGGAAAATCAAGCCGTCTATTATAACGATCACGATACCCAACGGGAAAGACCCTGATCCATCCAGATGCCCATTGTTCACTTTGACAAACGGCGATCGCTTAA
>JBGTEC010000182.1:0-19966 GCA_041747995.1 Wenzhouxiangella sp. | reverse complement strand
GATAAGCTTGAATGCGGTCATGGGGCCAATCTCCCTGTTTGTGTTGTTCGTGAAAACAAAACTTTACAGGAGGCCCCATGGCCTCTTCAAATCAGGCAGGCATCGTCAGGAATTTTGTTGCGAGATCCGGATAGACCCTTTTTTTCTTCGTAGTATTTTATCGGCACATTGCATGGTCCTTTTGAAGAGATGGAGTATCACATTGTTTCATCATGACTATAGTCCATGCACCCCATCCTGCATGCGAACTAATGCTCCGCCCTTCTGAAAAGGCTCTGGAAGAATCAAATTGAAGCATGGCCCGGTGGTGCTGAACTAATAGGAAATCTGGTTGAAAAGGCGAATCGCTCTTCTTTGGCAGGTTCTCTTCGATTCCGAGATGTAGGCGCATGCTCCCTAGCCCCTTGGTTTTTCTGGGGTCAGTTTAGACCATGGTGGATGGGGGAGCAAGGGACAAAGGATTCGAACAAAAGCGAGGTCCCGGATCAAGTCCGGGATGACGCTTCGCGTCAGTTGCGGGAAATCGATTTCTGACTAAGAGAGAAATCAGCCGGGGTTTTCCAGTTCTACCAGCTTGGCGATGGCAATGTCGACGTCCAGGGATTCGCCGTGCCACTCGGGCACACACGTTTCCGCTGAAACTCCCAGCCCCAGGCGGCGGTTGATGTTCATCAGGGCGAAGACGTTACCGCGGTAATGTGTTTGCGGGGTTTCGGGGATCTTTCGGCCGTGGGGATCGGAGAATTCGGGGCGGCCGTTGGCGTTCATTCTGACACCGAAGCCGTCTTCGTGGACGGCGCGGTGGTGGTGGCGGCACAGGGTGACCAGGTTATCCAGGCGGGTTTCGCCGCCGTCGGCCCAATGGCGCACGTGGTGCGCATCAACATGCCTGGTAGCAGCGCAGCCGGGGAAGCGGCAGCCCTGGTCGCGTTTTTGCAGAGCGCGGCGGATGGACGGGGGAATGGAGCGGGTTTTGCGGCCGACATTGAGGGTTTCTCCATCTTCGGATTCCTGCCAGGGCACGATGGCGCAGTCGCAGGCCAGGCGTCTGGACGTTTCCGCGGAAACTTTTCCGCTTTCCAGACTGGCTTCTGCTCCACTGCCGTCTCTTTGGAGGGTGTCGAGGTCGGTGTGGACATGCGGCTTGTTAAGTTTCACGGCCCAGACCACGACTCATGTGCGCTCTGAAGGCTTGACAGGCTTCACGAGTAAACGCCGAGATATCACGCTTTGTAACCGGGACCAAAGTGATACCACGGCTTTCAGCTTCGGATTCCAGTTGGGTGGTGCGCAATTCCTTGGGAACCAGGAGCTTTTCCGGCCATTGTGTCTTGTGAGAGTACGCAGACTGAAATAGTTGGTGCATTTCATCTACCGAGGAATTCAGTGAATCACCTTTCAGAAATGTTGATCCCAAGATGAAAAGACTTGCCGCATCCATGAGTGCGAAACAGTCGATCTCACCATCATTCTCCGTTGGAATGGGCTCATAATTCAGTTGGAACAATATCCAAGCCTCATCTACTGCAAACTGGTCCGGAAGTAACATTCCCAATCCCTTTCTGAAATCTAACGATTTTTCTAAGCGGCGCGGTCAAGCAGCCAACCCGACCTGGATATTACGGCGCGTCCGATTGAGTATTTTGTTGAGTCACGATGCCTGCATGGAGTTGAATGCCCAGGGCTCGAGTCACCTTCAGAATGGTTTCAAACTCGGGCGACCGTTCGCCTGAAAGCGCCTTATACAAGCTTTCTCGTGACAGGCCTGCGTCGCGGGCTACCCGGCTCATGCCTTTTGCCCGAGCTATGTCGCCCAGGGCTTTAGCAATAAATGCGGCACCTGCCTCTGGGTCTTCGAAACATGCTTCGAGATACGCCTCGATCTCTTCGTCTGTGCGAAGATGCTCGGCTACGTCAAATTCTGAGGTTCGTGTCTTGCTCATGGCTGGTTACAACTCCTGAGCCAACGAAATGGCCCGTTTAATATCACGACTCTGAGACTTCTTGATTCCACCGGCCAGCAGAATGACAACCGAGTTGCCCTGGCGAGTGAGATAGATCCGGTAGCCAGGGCCGTAATCGATCCTAAGCTCGGAGACTCCGTCGCCGACCGACTTCCAATCACCAAAATTCCCGAGAGAAAGTCGTCGAAGCCGGACAAGGATACGGGCCTTGGCCCGGACATCCCGCAAGCCATCCAACCAATCGGCAAATACGTTGGTTTCCGTACCTCTACCACGGCCCTATTGTAGCCTTGTGGCTACAGCCTGTCAATCCATGCTCCCTTGCCCCTTGTTTTCTGGTATCAGCTTGGACCAGGATTGATGGGGGGCAAATGGGGAAAGGCAGGGGAACGGTTTACGGGATAAACAAAAGCCCGCTCAACTTCTCTTGGCATTCCAGCCACTGTAATCAAATTGCGCCATCTCAACTTCCCCACCTTGAATCTGACCGAGGCACTTGCCGCAGTAGGGACAATGGGAAATCTCGACTACTGTACTCCAAATTGTTTCTCCAACCTCCTCCAGATTACGATCAGACTTCGATTTCCCTGTGTATGTATGCATATTATATGCATAGCAGTCAATGCCGCCGTTTCCGCCGCCAGGTGAGAACCGTGCAACTTGACGGCGGTACGTGTTATGTACCACAATACGGCATGATTCGGAGTTTTCGGTGTTCCGAGACGCAGCGTTTGTTCGAGACGGGAAAGTGTCGCCGGTTCTCATCCATTGCCCGGGTTGCGTTGCGCAAACTCGACCAACTCGACAATGTCACGCTACTGCGCTCCTTGGCGAACCCGCCCGGCAATCATCTGGAGGCTTTGAAAGGAGATCGGTTGGGCCAGTTCAGCATTCGGATCAACCAGCAATGGCGGGTTTGTTTTCGCTGGAGCGATGAGGGGCCTGAAGATGTCGAAATCGTTGACTATCATTGAGACAATTACTGAGGTCGCAAGATGAAACGTATTACTACTCATCCCGGAGAAATGTTGAACGAGGAGTTCATGGTTCCCTTGGGCCTTTCTGCGCGTAAACTGGGCCGCGCCCTGGGTGTTCCGCACAACCGAATTTCGGAGCTTGTTGCCGGCCGGCGATCGCTGACGGCCGACACGGCCTTGCGGTTGGAACGGTACTTTGGCATGGAGGCTCGCTTTTGGCTTAATCTGCAGGCTGCGCACGATTTATCCAGGGCGCGCAATGAGGGGAGCTACAAGGAGGTTCGGCCGCGTGAGGCGGCTTGAGACAGGAAAGGATTCGGGTTTCCTGAATAAAGTTTCCGGGCGGGAAAAACGGTCGCGCCCGCTCGGCTGATGGACCGAGGCACAATTCAGAAATTCGCTTGGCTAATCTCTAACCCAATCCTCGATCAGCAGACCCTGAATACGGCATAACTCTCGCGTGTTGTGGGCGATCAGTGTTCCTTCGATAGCCAAGGCATGGCAACCAATCCAAAGATCATTGCCGCCGATGGGCGTAGCCGCCGGGTTTCGGGTTTCGGGTTCGGGTTTCGGGAATTCGATTTTCCGGCTCGCGATGGTTCAGCCGGGATTTTCCATTTCCACCAGCTTGACGGTGAACTTGATACTAGGCGACGTCCACGTACTCGACATGGCTGCTAGGAGGGGGAATGGGCGCCCCATCCTCCCTCATACCATCAAGGTGAAACTCGATGGCTTCCCGGATTTGCTGTTCGACTTCCTCAATTGTTGCGCCGGTAGCAACACAGCCAGGCAAATCCGGGACATATGCTGAGTAATTGTTCTCTGCTTTTTCGATGATGATTGCATACTTCATAACTGTACCTATTTCCAGCCGGCCTGTTTGTAAATGCTGTCTACTGTTCCGACAGCAAGATCGTCGCCGGGTTTTCCCGGCACCGTCACCCGCCCAGGTTTCGAGGGGTGCTTGAATTGCCGATGGCTACCTCGCGTCGAGTGGTGATACCAGCCATCTTCCTTCAGTTTTCGGATATCACGTACTTTCATCAGCTTCGAATACCTCAGGATGACACGATCAAACAGCCGCCAGCAGGGCTTCGATTGTGGCCTCGTCGATGGGCGGCTGGTCGGCGGCGCGGGCTTTGCCGTAGACCTGGCTGGCGAGTTGCTGCTTGCGCTCCTGCAGGGCCAGGATCCGCTCCTCCACTGTGCCCTCGGCCACCAGCTTGTAGACGAACACCGGCTTGTCCTGGCCGATGCGATGGGTCCGGTCAGTGGCCTGGGTTTCGACCGCGGGGTTCCACCAGGGGTCGTAGTGGATGACGGTATCGGCTTCGGTCAGGTTGAGGCCCACGCCGCCGGCCTTGAGGCTGATCAGGAACAGGTTGACTTCGCCGGTGCGAAAGCGCTCGATCACCTCGTCGCGCTTGCGGGTCTGGCCGGTCAGCTTGGTGTAATCGATGCCGCGTCGAATGACTTCCTTTTCGATCAGGCCCAGCATGGTGGTGAATTGGGAAAAAAGCAGCACCCGCCGGCCTTCCTCGATCAGCTCGGGCAACAGATCGAACAGCAGCTCGAACTTGGCCGAACCGGCTGTTTGGGCGCCGCGGGTGCCGGCCGGCAGCAGGCGCGGGTCACAGCAGACCTGGCGCAGCTTGAGCAAGGCCTCGAGCACGATGATGTGACTGCGCGCCAGGCCGCGGTTGGCAATCGAATGGCGCACCTTCTTTTCTATTGTCAGGCGCACGCTTTCATACAACATTGCCTGTTTTTCGCCCAGCGCGACGGTGCGCAAGAGTTCGGTCTTGGGCGGCAGCTCGGCTGCCACCAGGTCCTTGGTCCGGCGCAGCAGGAACGGCGCTGTGCGGCGAGTCAGGCGCTGCAGCTTTTCGCCATCGCCGTGTTTTTCAATCGGTGTCCGGTAATGGCGCCGAAAGTCCTCGTGATTGCCCAGGAAGCCCGGCATCAGGAAATCGAACTGGGCCCACAACTCGCTCAAGTGATTTTCCATCGGCGTGCCGGTCAGGCACAGGCGGTGGCCCGCATTGAGATGTCGCACGACCTGGGCGGTCTGGGCCTTGGGATTCTTGATCTGCTGGGCTTCATCGAGAATCAGGTAGTGCCACTCTTGCGCTAGTAGCGCATCGCGATCACGCGGCAACAGCGGGTAGGTCGTCAGCACCAGGTCGGTCTGTTCGATCCGTTCGAAGCGCTCGAAACGGTCCGGCCCCTGCAGCACCAGCACGCTCAGCTTTGGCGTGAATTTCGCCGCCTCGCGCTGCCAATTACTCATCAGGCTGGTCGGCGCCACGATCAGACAGGGTTGTTTCATCCGGCCCGAGCGCTTCTCGACTGCCAGGTGGGCCAAGGTCTGGATAGTCTTGCCCAGGCCCATGTCATCGGCCAGGATGCCGCCGAAGCCGTTCTCGCGCAGAAACTGCAGCCAGTCGAGACCCTGTTGCTGATAGTCACGCAAGACGCCCTTGAAGGTGGTCGGGAGCTTGACTCTTGACAGCCCCGAAAAGTCACGCAGGCGGGCGGCCAGCTTGCGTAGCGAGGTCGCACCCCGGATCGGGATCCCGTCCAGATCGTCCAGTCGGGCGGCGTCCGGGCGCGGCAGCTCGAGGGTGTCGCCATCGAGGCGATCGAACAGCTCGATGATGGTTTCGAGCACCGGCTCGATCCGCTCACTCGGCACCGCGACGAAATGACCCTGGCCCGCATTCAGGTACAGGGTTTCCGGCAGCTCGCCGGGCCGGTAATTCTGCAACAGTTCGCTGACCAGCGGCAGCAGCGGCATCACCCAGCCGCCGAACTCCAGGTCAAAACGCAGACTGAACCAGTCGTTGCCCGACTCCTCGACCTCGCCATGAATGCCGTCGGCCTGGCTGATCGTCAGGCCTGGCTGCTCGACCAGCTCGACCTGCCAGCCACCTTCGGCGAGCCTGGGCCGTTGCTGATCGATCCAGGCAAACCAGGCATCCCGCAGGGGGCCATCCTGTTTCCAGCCCGGCAGAATGAACTGGTCGGCACGGCCATGCACAGCCACCAGGCCGGATTCAGGCAGTTGCGCAAGTGCCTGCTCCTCTGCGGCCAGATCCCGCTCGATGCGCACCAGGCCCGCTTCCGTTTCGCGAACCAGCACCGCATAGCCGCCCGGCTCCAGGCGTTGATCCGCGTAGGCGAAAGCGGCCCTGGCGACGGTCAACTGGGGCACGCGCGGATCGAAATCCACGACTAGAACGGGAATCGGCGGTTCGCGCACATCCAGACGCTCGACCGGCACCGGTGTCGGCAATCCCGGCGCCACCAGAGCCAGACGCCGGGCCACGGCGCCAGAGCGATCCCGGGGCACCAAGGGCGCGTTGGACAAGGCCAGCAGCTTGCGGGCATCCAATCCATCCGGGCATTGCACGGCGCCGGCCAGTCGCTGATCGGCATCGAGGTAGATCGGTGGATCCAGATCGAGCAAATCACCGCCACCGGCCAGCTTGAGATCAAGGCGGAAAGTCTGACCCTTTCGATGCCAGGCGATGTCGAGCACCCGCGGCGCTCCACGCCGAACCGGCTGGCTCATATCGTCTCGCAGAAAGCAGCGTCCGGAATCGATCATGCGGTTGAAGGCCAGGCCGCCGGCCGCGCCAGTCAGCGCAGGAGATGATTCACTCCATCTTTCCGACGCCCTGATCAGGCCGAGAATTTCCGGATCATCCGGACCCAGATAGCCCGGCCGACTCCAGGGGTTGTACAAAGTGCTCGGCGCCCCGTTGCGTCCACGCGTCCAGCCCTCACCATTAGCCCGCGGCTTGGCCACCCGGTAGTGCACATCTATGATGCTCGGAAAGCGCTGCCGTTGTTCGATCAGGTAAAGCAGTGCTTCCTGGTCCCGGGTCAACGGATCCGAATCCGGAAGTGCGAGGTCGTTCAGCCATCGCTCCACCGGATCGGCGTCGGCCGTCTCGGGGCAGTTCAAATCCCTTTGCCATTCAAGCACGATTGCCACCACGTGCTTGCAATTGAAGCCGACCGGGCAACGGCAATGACCCATCAGCCGGGCAGCCTTGCGATCAAGGATGAAGGCGATCTCCTGCTCATAGGACGCTCCCTGGCTGCCATCACAATGCCCGAACAACTCGAAGTGGCCACCGGGCAACTCGAACACCTCCACGGAATCGACCATGCCCTCCCGAAAATAAGCCAGGCCACGACGCCAGCTCGCCTCATCCACCTCGGACTCAAGCCACTGGGGAGAACTGCAGACTTTCGGATAACTCGATGCAGGCATAATTTAGCGGACGGCCAGAACAGTAGCGCAACACTCTAGTGCGTCAGGCGGTAAATTTACGCACGACTTTCACCTGTGAGGTAGAAGTCGTGGTTGGGTTATTCCTTTTCTGTGTTCTTTGCTATTTGTTCTACTGCCCTCACTAGACGCATGGCCAGCCAGAGCAAGACTATGATGACAACGCCCCAGACCAGCCACAGCACCCCGAGAAAGACTACAGGCAACAGTGACGACATCTCTTGCCACGCTCCGGAATTATGCCGGGCGCTGAACTCAACACCGTAGTCGATCAACATCCTGATGACATCGTCTCCCTCAGCCAAATTGACTTTGAAAGAGCCAGGGTGCTGACCCCCCGTGCTTTCACCACGAAGATAAGTATCGCCCGACGGCTCTTGAATGATCTCTACGCTGGTGACCATTCCCTCTGTAACCAAAGTGGTGAACTCTGGGCTGTAAGTAATCTCATTGAGATCTTCACTTCCGCATCCTGTCGTAACAACGACTGCGACAAGCGCAGCCAAACCGACGATCGCTATTCTCATTATCTGTCCTCCTTGCTAACTGCCCGCCTCCGCGGCCCGTCCTAATTGACACCCATGACTTTTGCCTCTTTGAGAAGCACACAATCCAACGACAGGTTGGTTGGCTTTCGGGTGGAGTTGTTCGCTTCAGCAGAGTGCATGGTTCCGCCCTGGCTCTCAAAGATGCGCCTATCCTATGCCAGTACTCAATACGCATCAAGCAGCCATGGCGGAAGCATTGTCGCTGACGCAGGGAAATGCCCCACTCACCAAAAAGCACGAGGTCCCGGATGCGGACTTGCCCTTCGGGCTGTCTCTGCGTTCCAGCGAGCTCGCCTGCGGCTCGGTTCGACCCCTGTTGTTCATTGTCGGGGGTTCGACTTGTGCCAAGTGAAAATCTAGTGGCTTCGAAAGACTATGTCGAACTTTTCAGAAATGGTGCCGATGGAGGGAGTCGAACCCCCGACCCACGCATTACGAATGCGTTGCTCTACCAACTGAGCTACATCGGCACACGGGCCTGGAGCGAGGTCGTTCCAGGCGGGCCACGAATTATACTGGTTTTCAGCTCCGAGGGGGCCAGCCTGCCGGTCCGCTGATGCCAAATCACTCGGGGTGGAAGACCATCAGGCTGCCGGTCAGGGGGCCGGCGTCGCCCATGGGGGCGGTCAGGGTGAAGATCAGGTTGACGCCGTGGCCCTCGGCGTCCCAGCGGGCGCCGCTGCGCGGATCATCGCTGGCGGAATGTTCGGTTGTCCAGCCGTGGCGGGCAAAACCTTCGTTGTAGAACTCGACGCCTTCGGCATACGTCATCGGGATATGGAATGTGGCCCGGGTGTCGTGCTCGTATTCGGTGGTCGTGCGCACCGCGGCTTCGGCCGGCAGCGGAAAGGCCGTCTCGATGCCGTTCGGCAGGGAAACGTTCTTCGCAGCGGCGGTTTCCGCACCTTCATCATCGACACCACAGGCTGCCAGCAACAAAACAAGCATCACGCACCCGGGCAGTGAACCGAGGAGATTTAGCCTCATGACGTACTTCCTTTTCCAGGATCAACAACTAGCCTACCGCGGGCAGACTCCGGTTACAAAGAGAAGGCCGTCTACACCATCCTCAATTCGTTCGGGCCTGAGCCTGTGCCTGCCGAGTGGCATCGGGTGCCGTTTCGGCCAGCTGCCGCTCAAACTCTAGCGCCACCTTCTCCTTGCCTGCTTCCCGAGCAGCCTCGGCGGCACCGGACAGGGTGTTGTACCGCCCTGGCCAGGTTTGATCAGATTCACGATAGGCTTCCAGCGCGTCCTTCGGACGATCCATTGCCATCAACAAATCACCCAGCGCTTCGTTCGGGGGTAACAGGGCGCCCGGTGTGACCGGGTGTTTTTCGACGCTCTTCTCCAGCGCAACTGCGGCGCGAAGCTGTTCAAGGGCGCGCTCGTTGTCGTCTTCAACATGGGCGAGCCAGCCTGAAAGGATCAGGCGATCGATGTCGATGTAGGTGGCCATCAGGTCCTCGTCTTCTGTGCGGGCACGATCATGCAGGGCCTGCAGACGTTGCTCGGCCTGACGCGCTTGTGCGATTTGGCCGGTGTGGATGCTGCCCAGTCCCCGGGCCAGCCAGGTCATTCCTTCAGCCCAATAGCCCATGGCCGAATCCCACGGCAGGTAACCTGGGGTTCGCACCGCCAACTCGGCGGCATCTTCCCACTGGCGCTGCTCGACAGCTAGGCGTGCGGGCATGGCCGCAAAGTGGTAAACGACCGGCCCGGCGGCCTGGTGAGGCCCTTTTTCCGTCCCTTCTTCATACAAGGCGACGGCCTGGTCAACCTCGCCGCGCTGCAGGTGGGCATAAATCATGTAGTCGATGGCGTGGATATAGTGCAGGGAAATCGCATCATTAACCGGGAACCTCAAAGCCGCCTCGGCTGAGCGGGCGTTCCATTCGATCACTTCGGGCCAGTCGCCGAGTCGGACATGGATATGCGAGGGCATGTGCAGGGCGTGTGGCACTTCCGGAGCGATCTGCCCGTACATCTCAACCATGTCCAGGGCGTTCTTCGCCCGGCCGTCGGCATCGGTGGCGTGAATGGAATAGTGGATCGCGCCGGGATGGGTCGGCACCTGTACGAAGACCTCTCGAAGCAGGGTTTCGGCGCGCTCGTGCAGCGGATCGCGATCATCGGCCCGCTGGGCCAGGGTCAATAGCGACAGGCTGTACAAGGCAGTGATATCCAGATCGTCCGGGTAAGACTTATGGGCTTTTTCCATTCTTGATGCCCAGCGATCGATGCGCGGCCAGAATGCGGTGGATTCAAGATCCTCGAAAAACCCGGCGGTGGCTTCGATCAGGCTTGATTCGCGTTCCGATTGAACCTTCTCACGCGCCGTCTTGATGCTTTGCCAGCCCCGTTTCAGGTCGGCACTGTCCGGCCGCGTGCCCCACAAGGGCTGAAACAGGGTCGTGGCCACGCCCCAATGCGCCATGGCGCAATCGGGATCGGCCTCGATGAGGTCTTCAAAGTTCGAACGGGCCTGGACATACATCATGTGGTGCATCAATCCGAGGGCGCGGTCGAAGTCGGACCGCACCTCGCTGGCGCAATCGGCCTGGAAATCAACCGTGCCGATGGATTGGTCGGCGCTGACCTCGTTGTGATCGTGCATGTGCTCGTGCTGGGAAAGACTTGTGCCGGGAACAAGGAAAAGCGCTGCAGAAAATGCGGCACAAAGGCCAGTTGAAAAGGTTCGATTTGTAAAGCTTTGATGCGGCATGACAACCTCCGCTTCAGGTTTCACTCAGTCGGGACTTTCGGTTGGGATCGCGTCCACCGCATCTTCAAAAGCGATGAACAAAACACAGGGTCCGGCATCCAGGCAACGGCCTGAATGCGGCAAGCCGGCAGGGCCATAGGCATAGGTTCCTGCTTTCATCAGCACCGGTTCCTGGCCGTCGTAATCGACCTCGAACTCGCCGCTGATCAGCACCATGCGCTCGGCAGATGTGTGCCAGTGGTGGGGCGCCTCGGTATTGGGCTGGAGCTTGAAGAAAATGTCGGCGTTGGGTTGCGATGGGTCGCCCTGGAGGACGGCGATCTGACAGTCGTCCGGCAAAAATTCCGGGCAGCCGCCCCATTCAAGTGTCGGATCGTCGGCGTTCCAGACAAAGGCTTCGTCGGCGCTGAGGTTGGTGACAAAGAACATGGCCAGCATCAGGCTGGCAGCTGATTTCAGTAACCGGATCACGGGACTTACCTCCTCGGACTGCAAAACGCTGACTTTCGAGGATAAACCAACCAGCCATCGCTGACAACCGACCGTGGAGGCTCCACTAACCCGTGTTCTGCAACCCCTGGGCGATGCCGTGAACGCAGGCGACCAGTGCCTGCTCGATCGCCGGGTCGGCACAGTCGCCCGCGCGCCATTGGGCCAGCAGATCGACCTGGGTGAAGCTCATTGGGTCGACATAGGGATTGCGCAGCAGGATCGAGCGCTTCAGAGTCGGATCGCGATCAAGCAGTATGTCCTGCCCCTTCAGGCGACAGATCAGCTGTTCGGTGCGCTGGAATTCGGCCAGGATACGCGGGTAGTACTTGTCACCCAACTTGCCGGCCAGGCCGGCATAGCGGCGCGCGATGGCCATGTCCGACTTTGCCATGGCCATCTCGGCATCCTCGAGCAAGTTGGCCAGGAACAGCCAGTTGCCGGCCATGTCTATCAGTGCCTCCTCGCCGATCTCTTCGATCAGTTGCTCCAGCCCAGATCCCAGGCCGTACCAGCCTGGCAGGGCATGCCGGCTCTGGCCCCAGGCGAAGACCCAGGGACTGGCGCGCAGGCCGGCAATACCCGTTTTTTTCTGGCGCGAGGCCGGGCGGGAACCGATCCGCATGCGCTCGATGACATCAATTGGGGTGGCAGCACGGAAATAATCGCCAAAGTCGGGTTCGGTATAGACCAGGTCCCGATAGGCCGTACGCGCCAGATCAGAGAGACGGGCCATCCACTGGTGCCACTGGGCGTGATCGCGGCTGGCCGATTCACGGTCCAGGCTGGCCTTGATCACGGCGCCAGCGGTTTGTTCGAGATTCCGGATGGCAATGGCGCGCAACGAGTACTTGCGATGGATGACTTCGCCCTGCTCGGTCATGCGTAACCGACCGGCGACGGAACCAGATGGGGCAGCCAGAACGGCGCGATGTGTTTTGCCACCGCCGCGGCCAACGGTGCCGCCGCGGCCATGGAAGAAGGTGACCTTGACATCATGATCCGCGAACAGCGCTACCAGTTTGCGCTGGGCATCCTGCAGCGACCAGCGGGAGGCGACCATGCCGCCGTCCTTGTTGCTGTCGGAATAGCCGATCATGATCATCTGGCGATTGTCGCGCTGGGCCAGCAGGTCCTGCCACAAGGGCAGGTCAAGCAGACCGGACATGACTCGTTCGGCTGCCTCCAGATCGGCCACCGTTTCGAACAGCGGAACGAGATCCAGCCGGCCATCCTCAATGCCGGCGGCGCGGGCCATCAGCCAGGCCGCCAGAACATCGTCGGCGTTGCGGCTCATGCTGACGATCAGGGTGGCGATGCAACCAGTGCCGAAACGTTGGTGGGCGGTAGCTGCGGCCTGAAGCAACAGGAATACTGGGTGATTGTTGTCTCGGTCGCTACCGGTGCCACCGTCGTTAAGGATTTCAAGCAGACGGGCGGTGCGCTGGTCGGCAGGACGGTCCGGCCATTCGGCATCCCCGAGTTGCTCGGCAACCGCAGCATGCAGGTCACCCGAATCGATCCGCAGGTCGAGCGCGGCCAGGTGAAAGCCGAAGATATCGACCCGACGGCGCAGACGCTGAACCGGGAACAGGCCTGCCCGCTGGCCGCGATTGGCCTGCAGGCTGTTGGTGATCAGTTCGAGATCATTGCAGAGTTCCTCGGATGAGCGATAAGCCTCTGCCTGATCATTCAGCGTTGCCTTGAGCCTGCCATCGACCAGATAGAGAAACACACGGTAGGGCATGTCGGTATGGCGCGCAGGTACAGCAGCGGCCGTTTCAGGCAAGCGGCCGGCATAGTCATCGATGCGCTCGCGCAGTGACTGGCTGATCCCCACCCGCCCTTCGGTCTGACTCAGCAGACGGTTGAGCGTGGTTACTTCGCGTCGATAATTGCCGATCACCTGCCGACGCTGTTCGGCCAGCGTGTCGAGCACGGTATCCGGGCCGACATTGGGGTTGCCATCCATGTCGCCGCCGACCCACGAGCCAAAACGCAATACCGTCGGCAGATGACCGGGCCAGATATCGGTGCCGAACGCGGTTCTTGCCGCCTCGGCCAGGTTCTCGTGGAATACCGGGGCGATGCGGTAAAGTACATCGGCCAGGTAGAAATGCGCATGCTCGGCTTCATCAGCCACAGTGGGCCGGCTTTGTGACTGCTCGGCGGTCTGCCAGGCCACCGTCTGTTCCATCCGTACCCGGTCGATCAGACGATTCGCTTCACCTGGCGGCATGCCGGGGTCCAGTCGCTGCACCAGGTAGCGCACCATGCGCTGTTCCTTTTCCAGAATCGAACGCCTTGTGGCCTCGGTCGGATGGGCGGTAAAGACCGGCTCGATCAACAAGTCGGCAAGCAGGCTTTCGATATCTTCCCAGCCGACGCCGGCCTCGCGCAGGCCGACGAACACATCGGCCAGGCTATCAGGCTGGTTGCCGGCCCCTTCAGCCTGATACTGGCGGCGGCGACGAATGCGATGGACTTGCTCGGCCAGGTTGACCATGCGAAACCAGGTAGTAAACCCGCGCACGAAATTGGTTGCCTCATCGCAGTCATCGAAACGGCAGAGCGCTTCAAGTTTCTCACCATCCCCCTGCTCGGCCCGACGGTCGATCGCCGCGGCTCGCGCGGTTTCAACCCGATCAAACAGGCGCTCGCCACATTGCTCCCGCAGCAGGTCGCCCACCAGTGAGCCCAGCAGGCCAACGTCTTCGCGCAATGGTTCATGCTGGGGTGGAAAATCGATCTGGTCGCGTTTCATGCCGGTGTGTCCATCGGGAGAGGATTGCTAACTCCCAATGGTATCGCAAGAGGGAAAAGGTAGAAGGTAAAAGGTAAAAGGAAAGGGAAAAGGAACTGGACTCGAGTGGTAAAGTTGGGCACCGTCCATTTTGAGCGAGACCCGGATGAAACTGCCCCTGTTCCAGATTGATGCCTTTGCCGACCAGGTTTTTACCGGCAACCCCGCGGCAGTGGTGCCCTTGAGCGCCTGGTTGCAGGATGAATTGCTGCAATCGATCGCGCTGGAGAACAATTTATCCGAAACCGCTTTTTTCGTTGCCGATGGTCCCAGGTTCCATCTGCGCTGGTTCACACCGGAAGCCGAAGTGGACCTGTGCGGCCACGCGACCCTGGCCAGTGCCCATGTCCTGTTTGAACATCTTGGATATACCGGCGCGAAGCTGAACTTCCGGACCCGCAGTGGTGAGTTGACGGTGGCAAAGGTTCAGAACGGTCTGAGCATGGACTTCCCCGCCATCGCCTCGGAGCCGATTGATGCGCCATCTGCCTTGCTGTCCGGCCTCGGTGCCACGCCGGTCGAGGTGCGCACCGCCCCCGATTACCTGGCCATCTTTGGCAGCGAGCAGGAAATCATCGACCTTGCGCCCGATTTCTCCGCCCTGGCCAGCCTCGATCGCCGCGGCGTCATCGCCACCGCGCCGGGCAATGATTGTGATTTTGTCAGTCGCTGTTTCTACCCGAAGCTGAAAGTCAATGAAGACCCCGTCACCGGATCGGCGCATTGCAAGATGGCGCCCTACTGGGCCAATAGACTGAACAAGACGGTCCTCGTCGGGCGCCAACTCTCCAGCCGCGGCGGCACAGTCCACTGCGAACTGGTCGGCAACCGCGTCATCCTGACCGGACGCGCGGTCGATTACCTGAAAGGCGAGATTGAACTGCCCGGTTAACGCGACCTTTGTGCAGCTTCGTTGAAGTCTGGATTTGAATTTGGGGTTTGCTTTTGATTTTTAAGACATCCTCAGATCTCTTTCGATGGTAATTGCCATAGACGCAGCCGAGAAGCACAGGATCAAGCGGGAACAGGGAGCGTGTGTCTGAACGCAGCGAAGCGGAGAGAGTTGAGCGACCGCCGATTGATCCGAGCATCACAGGGAACCCGCAGGGAAAGTCGCACGCGGCCCACCCAAAGCTCTTTTGGCCACTTTTGCAGCGTTTGGCAAAAGTGGCTCGCCCTGCAAGCGTAGCGTGGGCGAAACCGCCTTTGACTTAAACTCTTGGCCATGTTTTTTGAGCCGTGACCTGCCATGCTAAATCCGTCTGCGGCATCAGGGCTGAACCTGGCAGACCACCTCAATCCTCCAGACCCGGTTTCCCGCGCTTCTGCTTGATCTCCCCCTTGTGACGCTTGGCTTTCAGACGTTTCTTTTTGGCTGAGCGGCTCGGCCGGGTGGCGACGCGCTTGCGGGGCTGGTGATGGGCTTTTTCGATCAGCGTGGCGAGGCGTTCGCGCGCGTCTTCACGATTACGATGCTGGCTGCGATGGCTCTTGGCCTCGATCGAAACCACCCCGGTTGAATCGGCCCGGCTGCCGGCCAGCTTGATCAGCCGGGCCTTGACCTCACCGGCCAGCGTGTCCGAAGCCCAGACGTCAAAACGCAACTGGACCCCGGTTTCGGTGCGGTTGACATGCTGGCCACCGGGTCCGCCGGTCAGGATGAACTTTTCGGACAGCTCATGCTCCGGCGGCAGAAAGCGGGACCGGTCCTTGTCGTCGAATGCGCTCATGGGGTCAATGGTAGCTGAGGGACGGTGTGTCTGTGCGTCGGTGTGTCTGTGTGTCTGTGCTGGGATGCGGTGATAGTTTGGATTCCGAATCAAGTTTGGGATGACGCTGTCGGTCCATGCGCTTTCATGAAAAGCGCGAACCCGGTCACATAATTACCGGTATCTGAGCTTGCGAGCGTCGTCTGCCTTGCCGAGTTGCGGTGGTTGTGGTTAGGCTGACGGTTCTGACCAGCAAAAAAACAAAAGCGGGGATCAACAAGTGGCCGTAACGGACCGCGACTGGAGGCTGTTCACCGGGCTTCGCGAGCGAGCGTGCGTGCGCTTCGCCGAGGAAACACTGGAACGCGCGCTCAAGGTTGTCCTCGACGAGGCCTTGTCGGCCCCCGAGCGCCAGGAGGCCCTCCAGACGCTCGTCACCGAGCGCGGTCGCGAGAAGAGCGCTTTGTTCAACGATTATCGCCGCTCCACCGTGACCTTGCGACTGCACATGATGGTCAACCATGGCCTGTTGAGCGACGAAGAGCTCGACGCCCTGAGTCTCGACATCCGCCGCAAACTCACTGTCTCGGGGAACCACTAACCGCTCAGAACCCAAAGAATCGCGAGCTTCGCGGTTAGGGAGCCTCTGAATAACTCTGGACGGGCGCGACGGTGCAGAGTTATTCGGTGGCTCCTTGGTAAATCAAAGATCCAGCCCGACAACCAATGCTGCGGCGGCTGCCAGGGCGATGGCGATGAACAGCGACCAGCGGATCAGGGTCTTCCTGGCCTGGGCGGCGCCTTCGGTTTCCATGTGATGCATCTGGTCAACGCTCAATGGATTGCTGACTTCATGGTCGGGATCGTCCAGCAGGCCCATGGCATCCTCGTACTGGGCTTCCAGCACTACCCAAAGTCCGGCCCGAAACCGTCCCTGATGGGCCAGGTTCATGCGCATCGACGTCATGTCGGATATATGCGTGGCAATGCCGTGCGATTGAAGAAAAGCGGCACGCTCAGCGGCTTCAGAACGCGATTCGCACTTGGCGATCATGCGCATTGGTGATTCTCCCTGCTTGATCTTTCCACGATGAGTAATCGGCCTCCCGCCGATAGGACTATCTTCTCATATCTTCTTATCATTCACCTGACCGCCGCCACTGCTCGAACCGTCTGACCACCTGGCGCATTTCCTCCGGCAGATGCTTTTCGACCTGCTCGAGAATGCCTGTGGGCACCACGCCGTAAAAGGCCTCGGCAATCCCGCCGGCGATGCAGGCCTGGGTGTCGGCATCGGTAGTTCAGTGAGTTTCGACCATAGGCGATCGCCCTGGGTTTCAGAGCCGTGCCCGATGGATTGAACCGAAAGAAGACTTCGGGATACTCTACTATCAGTAGCGACAAATCAATAGTGACAAATCAAGGGAGCCTCAAGCCGGTGCGTACTGAAAAAGACAGGGTCTACGACAGTTTTCTTGCCGCCTCCGCCCGACTGGGTGACCGGCAGGCCCTGGCCCGGCTGGCCGAACGCTGGCAACCACGGCTACTGGCCCATGCCCGGCGTCTGACGGGCGAGCCCGAGCTGGCCGCTGACCTCACCCAGGAGGCCTGGATAGAGATCATCCGAGGCTGCTTGAATTGCGGCTGATTCAGAAATAATGTCAATCATCGTATAAAACAGAAACGGTAGCCAAGTGGCTGCCGTTTGGTTCAACCTGGTCCGAAGATCAACGCCAGGAGGCTGAACACCAACCCTTGACTTGGGCACAAGAAGAGGGGATGCTCCGGACTCAACACAACAGATAAGGAACAGCGACCATGAGCATCCATTTCCAGCTTGCACCCCTGCTTGCCCTGATTGCCGGCATTTTGATCCTGATCGTGCCAAGACTGCTGAGCTTCATCGTTGCGATCTATCTGATCATCATCGGCATCGTCGGCCTGTTCAACCTTCAGATTTAGCGAGCCTTCGAATCGCTCCGAAAGGGCGCCACGAGTCTCTTATCAATCAATTACACTTTTCGGATTCCAGGCAGGACGAATCCTCTGGTCGCGATTCCACCCATGATCGCGGCCAGAGGGCCGCTCCTGCAACATCTTTGATTGTGCATGACTTTCGGCATTTCCGGGTACGTCAAGTGAACAGCTAATCTCATCATCCTGTTCCCTGCCGATCATGTTCCGCCATGACACTGACACTGATTCATATCGCCGCCGGCTCGCTTGCATTGACTTGCGGCGCCGTGGCAATTGCTGCGCTCAAAGGCTCGAACCTGCACCGCAAAAGCGGACTGGCATTTGTTTTTGCCATGCTGGTCATGTCCAGTACCGGTGCGGTGATTGCCGCGTTTCACGCCAAACCCTTGAGCGTCATCGCCGGCGCCTTGACCTTTTAGCTGGTTGCCACGGCCGTACTTTCCGTTCGGCGTCCGGGCGCCGGTGCGATCTGGATCGACATTTGCGCCATGATGAGTGCGTTGCTGGTCGCCTACTTCGGCATTCAATTGGGGTTGGAGTCCCTACGTTATGGGGACGGAACCATCGATGGGCAGCCGGCCTTTGTGGCCATTGCCTTTGGCACGGTGGCGCTGGTGGCGGCGTTGCTGGATCTTCGAATGATCCTGGCTGGCGGCATCAAGGGTGCTCATCGTCTCGCTCGACACCTGTGGCGCATGTGTTTCGCGCTGTTCCTGGCAGCCGCGTCCTTCTTCCTCGGACAAGCCCAGGTGTTCCCTGAAGCGGTTCGTCAGCCAGCATTGCTCGCGGCGCCGGTCGTGCTCGTATTGGTCATCATGCTGTACTACCTGATCCGTCTGTTGCTCCAGCCAAAATTTCGGGGAGCTTACCGCCTCCGGAAAGCTGCTTTGCCCGTTGGCGCCGCTTCAGTGGGGCAGGATTGAGCGTACCGGTCGCAAGTTCAGTCTTTCTGTCGCGTGGGATCGTTGCGTCCGAGCTGATCGTGGCTGGATACCCAGTCCAGCGAGGAGATCGCGGCTCCCAGGGAAATCTCGCCAGCAAGCACGGTGCCGGCGACGATCTCGGCAAACTTCATCACCTTGTCAACTCCTTCGCAGTCCATGATGCGCAGGCTCTCGGCCTGGGTCGGCAAACCAGTGCCGCCGCCGATGGTGGCGACGATCAGTGACGGCAAGGTGATCGAGATGTATAGATCCTTGTCCTCGGTCAGCTCGGTATAGAGAATCCCGGTCGAACTTTCGGCCACGTTGGCCACATCCTGGCCGGTGGCGATGAAGATCGCCGTGATGCCATTGGCGGCATGACAACCATTGTTGTTGGCGCCGGCGAGCATCGATCCGATGTTGGCGATCTTGGAGTGGGTATAGAGCTGCTCGGTGTCGGCATCCATGACGTCGCGCAGAACCTGTCGCCTGACCACCAGCTCGGCTGTCACCCGTTTGCCGCGAGTGCGCATCGAGTTGATCATCGAGGCCTTCTTGTCTGTGGCGAAGTTGGCTTCGAGGTAAAAGTCCTTCACTTCGGCGCCATTAAAATTCTGCAGAATCCAGTTGCAGGCGGCAAACGTCGCCTTGCCGACCATGTTCATCCCGGCCGCATCCCCGGTGGTGAAGTTGAAGCGGGTATAGCAGAAGCGGCTGGCCAGGTAATAATCGACATACTTGAGGGACACGAATCGATCGGATTCGCCGCATGCACGCCGCAGCGTTTCAGTTTGAGTCTTCAGCCAGGTGGCAAAACGTCGCGCACTGGCGGCATCTTCGAACGCGAATACTGGCGCACGCTGCATGTTGTCACCGACGACGGCGCACTTGACGCCGCCACACTCGCGAATCACCCGCATGCCACGGTTGTAGGACGCCACCAGCGTCCCCTCGGAGGTGGCCATCGGCACGTAGAACGCACCCTGGGCATATTCGCCGTTGACATGCAGGGGCCCGGCAAGGCCGAGCGGCACCTGGGCCACGCCGGTAAAGTGTTCGATGTTGCCGCGCGTGACCTTGGGGTCGATCGAATAGCGGGTGATATGGTCAAGCTCGGCGCCGGTGCGATCGGCGATGAATTGCTGGCGGGCACGAATGATTTGATCGCTGTAATCATTTTCAGCATCGCGGGGGATGCTGTCCGGATCGCGCTGGTTTGTTCGCAGCGTATCGGTCACCGAAAAATTCAGAGTCTTGAATGGCGCGGCCCGAAAGGCCAGCTCGATGCGATGCTCACCTTCGTCCAGCGGCGCGATTTCAAGATCGAGAACCAGCAGCGTGCCCAGCGGAAAATCAATCGCCTCCTGGGGTTTCATCTCCGACAGGGCAAAAGACGGGTTGCCATTTAGGGACAGGCGAATGCGTTCGGGCGCGATGTCCCTGTCATCGATTCGGACCCGCTCGACCTGCTCCAGCCGGGCCGGACTGAGCCTGTTCTTGATCGAGAAGCGCACACCCGATTCGGTATTGCGCAGGCTTGAACGGTTG
>JBGTEC010000181.1:0-4972 GCA_041747995.1 Wenzhouxiangella sp. | reverse complement strand
ATCGCCACCCAGGCCTTCTGGCCGACCGCGCGAGCAACCCGCGCGAGGGTGGACGACCAGGGTCGGATTGTCATGAGCTGTGTCCACGCCTCCGCCATCCTCGGCCACACCCCGCCTGATTTTCGCCTTGGCAACCAGGTAAAAGAGGTAGTGCGATGAGCCTGGTGGGCCGCCTGGCTTCGTCTGCCTGGCATTTCAGCCTTGTCCTGATCATTGCCCTGGCCCTGGCTGGGCCGGCCCAGTCGGGCGTCATCGACATTGAGTATATTGACTCATCCGGTTTCGGCTTCAACGATAACCGTTCAGTCACGCCGGTTCCCGGCAATCCCGCCACCACCCTGGGTGCCCAACGCCGCAATGTCATGGAGGCAGCCGCTGACATCTGGGCCAGCCGGCTGGACGCCGCAATTTCGGTCCGCGCCCGGGCCGATTTCGACGATCTCGAATGCGGCGACGAAACAACGCTGGGCCTGGGCGGCACCACGGGTCTTGCCCGCAATTTCAATAACGCGCCGCTATCCAACATCAATTACCCACTATCGCTGGCAACCGCGCTTTCGGGCCAGCGCTTTACCAACTTCTCCCACGAACTACGGGTCACTTTCAATTTCCGCATTGACGATCAGTGCCTGGATGACGTGGACGGCTTCTGGTACGGACTGGATCCGGGAGTGCCCCCGGCAAACGGCACCATTTCCTTTCTGGAACTGGCTTTGCATGAACTCGGCCACGGTCTGGGTTTTGCCAGCCTGACCAACCGCGAAACGCGCGAATTCCTGGGTAATCCCCCAGCACCCGACATCATGTCCCGGTTCCTATTCGGTCTGGCCCAGCAACAGACCTGGTCCGAAATGACCGCCCAACAGCGGGACGCGACGAGCCGGTCAGGCAGCAACCTGGTCTGGATCGGCGAGCAAACCACCCAGCGCGCCGCCGAACGGCTGCTGGCGCCCGGCACCGTCCAGACCAGCCCCGCAATCGGCGGCCAGGCCAGCTTTCCAGCCTTTATCCAGGGATTCCCACCCTTTCCGCCCCTCAGCGGCCTGTCAGGCAGCCTGATTCTTGTTGATGGCCCAGGGCCAGGCTCGGCCGATCCTTCCGACCCATGGGCACGGGCATTGGCGTGCGAGCCGCTGGACAATGCTGCTGAGGTTGTAGGCAACATTGCTATGGTCCGGCGCGGCGAATGCACCTTTGCCCAGAAGTGGCAGATGGCGTTTGATGCCGGCGCCATCGGCCTGCTGCTGGTCGACAACGTGCCGGCAGGCAGCGCGGGGGCGATCGAACGTGATCGAGGGGTAGGCCTTGACCGGGCTTTGCCAATCCCGATCTGGTTCGTTCCCATGGCAACCGGCGATCTGTTTCAATCCGCGCTGCCCCTGAATGCCACGTTGGGTTACAACCTGACAGCCGCGCCACGCGGCACCACCCAGGGTTTTGTCAACATGCAGGCCGATCCCGAGACGGAGGGCAGCAACGTATCCCACTTCAGCAACACCATGATGCCGCCGTCGCTCATGAATCCATCAATCAGCAATATCCGGTTCGATGGTGATCTCGATTTTGTACCCGAATTCATGTACGACATCGGCTGGCCGTCCGAGGCTGCCAAGCGGGCCCAATACAGCGGCAACTGGTTCAACCCGGCTCGCGACGGAGAAGGCTGCCAGCTGTCGATGGAGCTGCGCCAGGAACTGCCGCTGCTGACTTGCTATCTCTACCGGAATGGCGCGCAGGTCTGGCTGATTGGTGTCGGCACCCACGAGGGTGACCGGTTTGAGTTTCCAGACATGTTCATCACCCAGGGCGCCGATTTCGGCACGGCTTTCGATCCGGACGATGTGGTGCGCATCAACTGGGGCGAAATCACCATGCAGATGCTCGATTGCAACACATCCAGAGTCACGCTCAATCCAGACGACCCTGCGCTGGAATCATTCGTCACCCAGATGACCAAATTGGTGCCGGCCGACTGCAATCGACGCTCCAACGAACAGGTTAATCGCGCTTTCAACGGAACCTACTTTGACCCGAATCGCGACGGCGAAGGCATTCAGATCTCCCGTGAGGGAGACGGAAACACCTGGGTGATGACCTTCTATACCTACCTGAACGGGAACCAGGTCTGGGTCATCGGGGCCGGTACTCGCAGCAACAACCGGATCCAGTTCGATGAGGTGACCATCACCAGTGGTGGCCAGTGGGGCCCGGCCTTTGACCCGGATGACATCGAACGAACACCGTTTGGCACCATCACGCTGGACATTCTGAATTGCGATGACCTGAACGTCACCATCAATGCGGCTCTGCCTGAGTTCGAGACTTCCCAGCGGACCATGACCCGCGTTGTGCCGAGAAATTGTTGAGGCTGTGGCTTTGTGCGGCACCCGCTATTTTTCGTTGTTCAGGTCGGTAGCATAGGATGCCTGGGCAAACCGGAGCGTTACATGAATAGCCGTTTTTTCAAGCTGACTGGCGCCCTTGCAAGCTTGTTGATCGGTGGATTCGCCGTTGCCGGCGCCAAGTCGATCGACTATCCATACCCCGTCGAAATGTTCCGGTTGATCAGCCAGTACCAGGAACTGGAAATGGCTTACATGGATGTGGCGCCGGCGCGCGACGACCGGCTGGAGCCAACCGATCTGGATCAACCGCCCGAGGCCGTGGCGCCTCCCGAGCCGGCCGGGCCATTGGAGTTTCCGGAGCCTGTCGATCAGGCCGTACCACTGGACCCTCCTGAAATCCTCGAGCCGATGACCGACGCGCCAGTCGCCCTGCTCCTGCATGGCAAGAACTTTTGTGCCGCCTACTGGAAGCAGACCATCGAATTTCTCACCGGCAAGGGGTTCCGCGTGATCGCGCCTGAGCAGGTGGGATTTTGCCGCTCGTCGTTGCCGGAGCGCTATCAATACAGCTTTCACCAGCTGGCGAGCAATACGTTGGCGTTACTGGACGAACTGGACATCGACACGGTCACGGTAATCGGCCATTCGATGGGCGGCATGCTGGCCACCCGCTTCGCCCTGATGTATCCGGAGCGCAGTGACCAACTCGTGATGATCAATCCCATTGGCCTTGAAGACTGGCTGGCCGAAGGCGTTCCCTACCTAAGCATCGATGCCACCTTCGATGCGGAACGGGAAAAGGACTTCGAAAGCATCCGGGCCTATCAGCAGGCAAATTATTACGATCGCCAATGGAATGAAGAATATGAATACTGGGCTCGCATGCTGGCTGCAACCTACGAAGGAGCCGATGGTGATCTGGTTGCATGGAACCATGCCCTGACATCCGACATGGTGTTGACTCAACCGGTGCTGTACGAATTCGGCAACCTCACCACGCCAACCACGCTGATCATCGGCTTGCGTGATGCCACGGCGATCGGGCGAGGCCGGGTTGAACCGGAGCTGGCAGCCTGGCTGGGCAATTACCCCCGCCTCGCGCGGGTGACCCGGGAACGGATTCCTGGCGCCGAATTGATCAGCTTCGATAACGTCGGCCATATGCCTCAGTTCGAGGCCACCGAACGTTACCTGGACGCGCTGGAAGAAGCCTTACACCGGCACTAGCATGCGACGCAACAGTGCATAAAAGACCCGCTTCGGCAGTCCGGGTGGGCAAACACCAGGGCGCGGATGGTCAACCGCGTCGATACGCTTGCTCAAGCTCAGGCGACCGTCCTTGCGGCCCAGCACCTCGTAGCCGGCCTTTTCGTACAACGCAACGGCTGGCTTGTTGTCGGCACTCACAACCAGCCTCAGGCACGAATAGCCAAGCCGACTGGCGAATTGCTCATAGTCCTGCAGAACCCGCCATCCCATACCTCGACCCTGGTATTGCGGCAATACGGCAATCACCTCCAGCCAGGCAATGGCAGGGCCATGAGCGGGGTTGATCAGGGCGAACCCGACCATTTCACCATCTTGCCTAAGCACCCGGATACCTGAACTGCAGTTTTCCAGAAACCAGGCCATTTCGGCGGGTGAATATTCGGGAAAACAAACCCTGAAGGTTGCCATGACATCCTTCCAATCGCGGACCTTGCATGTCGAAAATGCCGTTCCCATTTTGGAACTCCTGGTTGGTTCCCAAATGGCCGCCGCACGGACAACCAAGGATTCATTGCTTTTCAAAGCAGTCTGAATCCGGCATTTTTACAACATAGAGGCCGCCTGAAGCCATCGTCTGTGCCGAACCGCCCAGAACAGGCCGCGCAATATTATTGCCTGCAATGGCTAAACATCATGGTTTTGGTTACTTCATCCCACATCAAATGTCAGTTTATCGTCCAACCTGGACGCTCATTCATTGCTTGCTCAGCACCGATGCCAGAACCCGGGCCATGGCGCGTTCCTTCAGGTTTTCCGTTTTGTCCAAACCGAGGCGGGCCAGTTCTTCAGGGTGGTCGCAGGGACGCCCGAAGGCCAGCGCCTTGAGCATCGCCAGTCGGTTGCCCGCCAATCCCTTGAGGTTTTTCAGCGCCGGGATCAGCCGCTGCTCGACCTCGGTAAAGTCACTGCCGAACGGATAGCTGGGGAAGTTCTTGCGATAATCGGCCAGGGTGTCTTTCAACCAGGCAGGATTGTTGCGGCGCGCTTTGTCAGGAATCCGCCAGTTCCGGTCAAGCTTGCCGGCATTCTTGGCCCTTCTGACCAGATCATCCTGAAATTGCGCATCCATGATGCCGACCAGGGCCTGGATGCATTCTTCATCCGTCTTGCCGCGCAGGTCGGCGATGCCGTATTCGGTGACGACCAGATCACGCAGGTGGCGCGGAATGGTGACATGCGGGTATTCCCAGACGATGTTGGAACGACGGTTGTCGCCCTTGCCACGTGCAGCGCGCAGCATCAGTGCCGAGCGACCGTCATCCATGGCATGGGCCATGGCAACGAAGTTGTACTGACCACCAACACCGGAAACCACCTGGTGATCCTTGAGACCATCGGAGACTGCCGCGCCAGTTGCC
>JBGTEC010000180.1:0-6682 GCA_041747995.1 Wenzhouxiangella sp. | reverse complement strand
ACTGATCCTGGTTTCAGCCGGCTTCGACGCCCACTGGCGCGACCCGCTGGCCCAGCTCCAGCTCAAGGACGACGACTATCACTGGATTGGAGAACAACTGGCGAGCCTTGCCCACAAACACGCCGAAGGCCGCCTGGTCGCCAGCCTAGAAGGCGGATACGATCTGCAGGCACTTGAAGAAAGTACATTGGCTTTTAGTGAAGCGCTGGCTTAGGCAACACCAGCCTGTCTCCTTTCACCGTTCACCTTTTCCCCTTTCACGCCTTCCGCCAGGAAGGCCATACTGGAGCGGGCGAACGGAATCGAACCGTCATCACGAGCTTGGGAAGCTCGGGTAATAACCATTATACGACGCCCGCAGAGACTCTTATTCTAGCAATTATCCTAACGATCAGCGGCCGGTGCAGCAAAAGGTTTCCGCTGCCGGTTCAATAGTTTTTCCTGATTATGTACCTAACTCACCTACTGTCGAGCGACCGAAGCCCCCGACCTCCCCCGATGCTGGGGGCCAAACCGGCCCGTTGCACCAAACTGTCTGCGGGGAGTGGTGTTGGCTGCTGCTCGTGCCGTGGGTCGCGGAAGTAGACGCGATCCTTACCGCATCCATCCCCATCCCCGTGCCATCAAGAAGCCTCACAAGCCCGAACGCCCTTCGAAGCAGTTTCAGTGGCACCAAAGCGCCCAGGAATCCTGGCGTTGATTCCATGCTGATCGACCCACGGCACGAGCAGCAGGTGACGCCACTCGCCGCCTGCCGCGATGGCTGAATGATGTACATAATCAGGTAGCTTTTGCTGTTGGAGAGCTCACATCCAGCGCAGCGACGTCCCTGGCAACGATCATTCCTTCCGCTAATTGAGCATCTCCACCAGGCGCTTGCTCAATGCGGCTCTGTCCGGGTTCGGATCCACCGCGACCGGAACCGCGGCGATGGCCTCGATGGCATGACCCGGAAAGGCCTGGTAACGGGCGCCGAGAATTACCAGGTCGCGATACCAGTCGTAGACTTCGCCATTACTCAGACGCCAGTGGGAGGGTGTCAGATAGGTCAGGGCAGAAACCGGTTTGTTGTCGACGATCAGGTCCAGCCAGAACGACTCGTAGCCGCGTCCGCAGCCTTCAAACCGGTCCAGTGTGCCGTATTGACTCCGATCCAGCCGAAAGACTGCGCCCCAGGCTTCCGAGTCGCTGCCGGGCGCGGCGCGCAGGTTCGCCTTGGCCGAGCCGTCGGAGCCGCGCTTGTCGAAACACAACTGCCAGCCGGGCAGGCAGACCTTGCCCAGGCACTGGACCGGCCCGACCCGCTGCTCCAGGCGTGCCGGGTGGAGATTGGAACCATAGGCCAGGTAGTGAAAAACGTCGTCGGTCACACCAGCCCGCGGGGTCGGAACAATTGGTCGTGCAGGTTCAGGGCATATCGGTCAGTCATGCCGGCGACGTAATCCAGCACCTGGGTCAGCGGCTCGGCATCCGGGATGCGATAGCTGTCGGGGATGATTTCCGGATGCGCCAGCAGATGCTCGACGATCTGGTGAATAACCGCACGAGCCCGCCGCGCCTGCGCCTCTGCCTCGGGACGCTGATAAACGGTTTCAAACATAAACTCGCGAAAGTGCTTCATCGCCAGCATCACTCCACTGTCCATACTGACCCGGCCACGCTTGCACGACTCGCTGATCACCGCCTCGACCATGACATTGATCCAGCTGCGTCCATTGATCGGCCCGAGACTGTCGACGATTTCCCGTGGCACTTCGGCCGCCGTGATCACGCCTGCGCGCAGAGCATCATGCAGATCATGATTGAGATAGGCAATACGATCGGCAAACCGGCAAACCCAGCCTTCGGCCGTACTCGGCGGCGGCTTGACTCGCCAGGTGTGGGCGCGGATGCCGTCCAGTACCTCCCAGGTCAGATTGCAAGGCTCCAGAATCTCAAAGATGCGCACACCCTGCTCTGAATGCAGCCACTCACCGCCGTCGACATATTCCGATAACGCGCCTTCGCCGGTGTGGCCAAACGGGGTGTGGCCACAGTCATGGGCCAGGCAGATTGCTTCGGTCAACACCTCGTTCAGGCCCAGGGCGACCGCCAGAGCCCGGCCGACCTGAGTCACCTGCAGGGTATGACTCATGCGGGTGACGAAGTGATCACCCTCTGGATTGATGAAGACCTGGGTCTGGTGCTTGAGACGGCGAAAAGCCTTCGAATGCAGGATGCGATCGCGATCGCGCTCGAATTCAGTACGATACGGATCCGGCGCTTCAGGCCGGACGCGCCCACGCGTGTCGGTCGACCGGCACGCCAGGCTGGACAGCTGTTGCTCGCGAACTTCGCGCTGGTCACGAGTGACCGGCGTCAGCCGCGTGCTTTCACAGGCAACTTCATTCATCCACCCAGTTTACAGCGCTTCTATGACCTTGGCATCAAAACCCAGGAGAATGCGCTCGCCCTGTTCAATCAAGGGCCGCTTGATCAAAGTCGGAGCCCCGAGCAGAAGCTCAACTGCCCCATCCTCCTCCATCGCCGCCACCCGTTGACGCTCATCAAGCCCACGCCAGGTCGTCGACCGGCGATTGACCAACGCATCCGCCCCGACCGAAGCCAGCCAACGGCGCACCATCACTCCATCGAGCCCATCTTCGCGCAGATCATGCCACTGATAGCCAATCCCCTGCTCGTCCAGCCATTTCCGCGCCTTGCGGCAGGTATCGCAGGTTTTGATGCCGTAGATTTTCATGGGGGTATTGTAGGGGAGAGGAGGAGAGGAGGAGAGGAGGAGAGGAGGAGAGTACCGCGTTGGGGGGGAATCAGTTGGATTCATGCTTGATTTTTTGCTAGCTTAGCCCCGTGGCAAACCGGTTCTCCATATTTTCACTCCTTCACCCGTTGGCAGGCGTGGCCTTCCTGGTTGGTTCGGCACACGCCATCAGCGAGGTTCGGTCCGATGATGTATCTGCTGCGATCTCTCGCTTCCAGGCCGTAATAGACGCCGTGTTCGAGCAATTTGCGGCGGGTCCGGGCGAGGACCATCCGTCTGATGCCTCTCCTGTGACGCCGGATCAGTACAGCGTGGCTGACCGGATTGCTTCAGCCTTTCAGAATCATCTGAACGGGATCGACGATCTGAAAAACGTTCCTGATGACCAACTGACGCCACTTTTCATGGCCACTTGGCAGGCGATGTTATTTTCCACCAACGCCGGCCGGCCCCGTGCCCGGGAAACGACCATAATCGAGCAATTGGAGGCGCTGTATGACGAACTTGACCGCCGCGGGCGGGTTGGCGAGAACTTGAATAGCCGGATGCTTAAGGGCTACGTGCACAATCGCATGTTCGAGCGTGCCGAAGCGCGGCTGGATCCAAAGAGTTTCCCCGACGACTGGCCGCGCATTATTGATCAACTCGACGACGATACTGGCCCGGGGCTGTGGCACATTCGCGAACAAGGCGGCAGTCTGGTGCGTGAACCCGCCGCACTCTCCTCCGACGGCCCTATGGTCATCATTCTTTCCACCCCAGGCTGCCAGTTCATGCGCCGGGCCGTGAATGAATTGGGCGATCATCCGCACCTTCTTGATGTGCTGGCAAGGAACGCGCTCTGGATCGCACCCCCAGGCCCGCAGCTCGAGATCACCGAGGCGCTCAATTGGCGCCAGGCTCAACCGCCCTTCGATATCCACCTGGCCCATCGGCGAGAAGACTGGCCGATGCTTGGCGAATTTAGGTTTTCACCAACGCTTTACTTTCTGGACGGTGGCGAAGTCCAATCGGCCCTGTACGGTTGGCCTGGAGCCCGGGACAACGTCGGGGTACTGAATGAACATCTGACCGCCATCGGTCTTGAGTAAATTCAGTCAGTTGCATCACTTCCCGCAAGGCGCTCGCCTCTATCACAAGTATTGGTGAATATCGCGATGCTTTACACGCCGGTCAATAGCCAGAAAATCGCGAAGTATTGCTGTGTGACCCTGGCCGGCAACCACAAGAACGCGCTCTCCCGTTGTCGCGTAACGTTGGATGTTGGCATACATTCGAATGTTTCGGTGCCACCAGCGGGCGGTTGCGTCTGCGCCCTCGAAACCGGATCCCGCACCCGCAGCATTTGTGAGCAAATACAGGTCCTTGTTCATTCGATCAAGTTCCGGGTCGTTTGCGCGCTTTAGAAGTTCGCGCAGACTGAGTTGCCGGTGAGCGATGGTTTCGGCATCTTGTATTCGAGCAATTTCGGCATTGAATGCTTCCAATAGCTCGGGCGCGGAATTTTCAAGGTACCTGAATAGAGGATCAGCGTTCCAGCCGACTTCAGTTTCGTCGAAACCGTAGATCTTGTCGACCCCGCAGGCCTTTGCAACACGAAATCCAATCTGGTAGTTCTCATTAATTCCTAATTCCACCTCGTCTGCCTTATAGGCATCGAGCAACTTTCTCATGTCACTCTCTCGAGTACGATCAAACTCCAACAGAATCGCAGTTGGCTTGAATTCACACAAGCGCTGTGCCAACGCATCAAGATAAGTCTGATTCTCAGGCGTCGAGACATCTACCTGATCAACACGAACAACGTCGTGCCCCGGATTGGCAAAGTGAAACGTCCCAAAGAGCAGGACTTCAGCCGCCTCGTCATGGCCATGAGCGCTGCCAACCCATAGCAGCATAAACATCACAAAAACTCGATAGGCCATTCGTTTCTCCACTTGTTGATGTTTCCTCCGACCTTCAGAATCCTTGGCGCTCAAGCTCCGCTATCCGTGCTTCAAGGCTCTCGCGGGATACATGAGGACGCAGGAATGGCCATTGCGAATTCACCATTCGGAAAAGAACATAAGACCCGGCTATCGCACCAACGAACAGGGACACGGCAAGGATGGCCCAGATTGGCAGGTCGTGTCCCATTCTGAAAAGAAAAAACACCACGGCAGCGATTACAACCCACAGCATCATTCCCGCAATTCGGCTGCAATGGAAACATGGCTTCTCAAGATCCATCTGCTTGAGAACGCACTCCAGGTACATCTTTTCTTCGGTTGTTTTCATTTCTTGAGTCCTAACACTTGAGCTCGGCCGCGTTCAATCATCATTGAACTCAGGATACTCAGACAGACAAAGGTCCATACCAATGGCCACCATGATGCCCATTGCCCGCGTGCTCAGTATTGCTCCACCACCAGCCGCCCCGGGTCGTGGGCTATATCCAACGTCAGCCAGGTAAGTTCCTTCATCCAGCTCCCCTTCATTCTCAGCCAGCCACTTTTCCAAAGCTTCGATCTGCGCTGGCAGTTCCCATTCATCGTCGCAAAGGCCGTCCAACAACCGGCCTCTCTCCCCTTCCTTGGCGCTCGAACAGTTGAGTAGATTAATGGGCATTTGGTTATCTCAGATTAAGCTGTCGGCAAGATTTGGTTAGCCTATCAATCGGGGCCGGTGAGTTCGGCATTCTTTGGTTCGTCCGATGTGTCGGCGAGCCCGGAACAGGTGGTGACGTCGGCTCGCCGGTGGCGTTCAGTCTTGCAGCCTGATACGTCTTTGTCAAGATCAAGAGCCGCGCCTGGCGAGTCCTCCCGTTTTCCGTCACCTCACGCACCGGCCTCCGACTAATCAGCCGGCTTCACCATTACAGTAGGCCCGGGTGACCGGATGTGAGGAATTGACGAAAATGGCCTCCCGCGATCCACTCTCAACCACGCAACCACACCCTTCTTCCACCCAGCAGACCGTCACCGAATCTGCGATGCGTCGGGCCTGGGCGAGATTGTGGGTGACCATCAGCATGGTGTATTGCCCTTTCAGCTGCAAAATCAGCTTTTCAATCTTTTCTGTGGCAATCGGATCGAGTGCGGAGCAGGGTTCATCCAGAAGCAGTACATCTGGCTCCATGGCGAGGGTGCGGGCCAGGCAGAGTCGCTGCTGTTGCCCGCCTGACAGGGACAATGCCGATGTCCCGAGACGATCGCGAACTTCCTCCCAGAGGCCAACGGCGCGCAGACTTTCTTCCACCTTCTGATTCAGATCACGCTTGCGCTTCAGGCCGTGTTCTCGAAGGGGGAAGCGTATATTGTCGGCAACAGATAACGGAAATGGGTTGGGTTGCTGAAAAACCATGCCGACCCGCCGACGAAGGTCATGCACGGACGTTGCCGGGTCCCGCACGACAAGATCACCGATACGGATACTGCCGCTGACATGGCATCCCGGGATCGAGTCACTCAGACGGTTGATGCATTGCAGCAGGCTGGTCTTGCCACAGCCACTCGGGCCGACCAACGCCATCAATTGTCCGGGCTGGACCTCCAGGGATGCGCGTTCGATGGCGCATTGATCGCCATAGCGAATGCAGACCTCTTCAATACTGAGCAAGGGTCCCTGAGCATTGGCCACAGGGGCAGAGGTTGCTGTTTTCTGTTGACCGGTGAAGGCCACGGACAGCCTGTTCATCGTTGTTCCTTCAGCATGAATCGGGTCCAGAGGTTGGCGCTGGAGCGGACGCTCGTTGTCGCCAGAAGGATTAGAGCGAGCAGAACCAAAGAAGTTGCAGCGGCGTTGCCGGTGCCTCCGGTGACATTGGTGGCCAGATCATAAATATGCACTGAAAGCGCTCGCCCCGAGTCCATCACGGAATCCGGCCGACGCATGACGTAACCCGCGGTGAAAATCAGGACAACAGTTTCTCCCAGGGCCCGT
>JBGTEC010000179.1:0-4095 GCA_041747995.1 Wenzhouxiangella sp. | reverse complement strand
AAATGCCATCAGATCCAGGGTGAAATATGGGAGCTGATTCACGGATCACTGAGAATTCTTTTCGCGCATGACGGAGATCGTCTGATCATATGCACCAGCGGATTTGTCAAAAAATCCAGTAAGACACCGAAATCAGAGATCGAACGGGCAGAGCGAATCCTAGGGAGCCTCTGAATAACTCTGCACGGAGCGCGTTTTCGTCGGAGAGGCCGCAGATCGTTCGGTGCGACACGAGTGACAGTAGCCTTAGCTACGGCCGAGTGGCGCAACGATCGAGATGCGGCCTCTCCGGCAAAACCCTTCGGGACGAGCCTTTGCGGGGTCTCCGCCTCGTTTGGACTCGCTCATTTGGAATGGCCAAACCGCGCTCGCCCAAGCCGAGCCGGAGACTCCCGCAAAGACCCGTCGCGCCCGCGCAGAGTTATTCAGAGGCTCCCTAGCCGACTTCCGGGACGCTCGCGAAAGCAACCGGCTTGGGAGTTTGAAGGGCTGAAGAATTCGGGTTTGGTCCGCCTGCGAGATGCAAAGGTAGATAGCCTGTCAATGGAAGGGCGGTTCGATCTGAGTTACAACGCAGCACATGCTCTTTGCCTGGCGGCGCTACGTTGGCATGGCTATAGGGCTCGCAACCGCTACATCGTCTTTCAGGTCTTGCCGCAGACACTGGGTCTAGGGCCGGAAGTGTGGCGTGTCCTTGCCAAGTGCCATGATCTTCGCAATCTGCGCGAGTATCAGGGTGACCTGGACATGGACGAGCGGCTGGTAAACGATCTGACGGTGGCCTGCCAGGCTGTTGCCAATAAAGTGCAGCTGCTTGGAGATGTCACAGATCAGGATATTGGACAGCTCTGAGCCGAGATCATCGAAGCCGTCAAGTAATCCCGAGTTCGGCCTGTAGCAGTCTGGTCAGTGCGTTGGAACCCGGAACCCAGAACCCGGAACCCGGAACCCGGAAACCGGAAACCGGAAACCGGAAACCGGAAACCGGAAACCGGAAACCGGAAACCGGAAACCGGAAACCGGAAACCGGTAGTCGGTGCGTCGGTTGCGTCGGTTGCGTCGGGCCTGTCATCCCGGCCTTGATCCGGGATCTAATTCCTTGAACCTTGAGCCCCCTAACCCCCTTAACCCCTTCAGGATCTTACGAAGTCTCGTAGCGGCCCGTAGTCATGCCCATCAGCGGAGCGCAGCGCGACGATATATTGCTGACGAGTCTGACCGGCGTCGACAAGGCTGGTGCGGCCCCAGGTGAATCTGGGACGGCTCAAGGAGACCAGCAAGAGATCGGTCGCTGTTCGCGAGTGTCGGCCATTGCCGTTGGGAAACGGGTGGATCTGGACCAGACGATGATGAAAACGAACCGCGATTTCGTCCGGCTCGTAGGTTTCACTGTCGATACAGAACCGGCAATCGTCGAGCAGTTGGCGAAGTTCGATGGGAATGCGATAAGCGTCGACGCCGATGTTCCGGGCCGTGCGTCGAAACTGACCCGCCCAGCGCCATACCCGGCCAAACATTTGCTGGTGTAGTTTCGTCAGGAACTGCTCGTCAAGAACATTCCGACGGCGTGCGAACGCCCATTCTTCTGCCGCCATGATGTTCTCCTGCTCGGCCTCGTTCAGTTCATCCCGGAGCGTTATCCAGGCTGGAATGAGCTCTGCCTGTTCTTCTTCTGTCAGTGGCGTTGCCGCATCGTCCTGAGGTTCCAATGGATCCCTCATTCGTCTTCGTCCCATAAATCGGATCCCGCTTTGTCCAGCAGGCGATGGGTCAGCCGTTGCAGATGTTCAGCTTCGGCTTCCGGCTCAACCGACTGCGCTTCCAGCGCCATACTGTGCCCGGTGGAGGCCAGCTTGGAGCGGGCCTTGCGTTTGGCCCGCTTGAGGATGGTTTCACTTAGCGGTTCGCGCGGAACAAGCGCATAGACCAGCCGGCAGTCAAGTGCATGGGCAGCCTTCGCCAGGCTGTCGAGCGTCAACGAGCCCTCAAGCTCGCCCTTTTCCACGGCGGTCACCCGCGGCTGGCTCACACCCAGTCGCCGCCCAAGCTGTGCTGTGGTCATCCCCAGCGATTCCCGGATCGATTTGATCCATCCCCGCGGCGGACGCGTGAGCGCGTCCGAATCACGCAACGGAGCCAGCCGCTTGTCAATTTGTCTACGCGCCAAAGCACGGTCATCCGGCTTCATGATAATAAATACAACATTGAATAGAGGTCCAATAATAATGCATAGATTATATATAATCAACACGGGCATAATGGATAGATTATTAAAGAGACTGGGTTGATATTAGGCATTCCACTCCTTAGCCTTTTCTTCCCGGCACCCGCAAACTGCCTTTTCCTTTTCCTTGCTCCTTGAACCTTGATCCCCGGAATCCTTCCCCGTGCTAACATCATCGCCACAACCGGCTGCCCAAACCGCCAGCCGAAAAGAAATAAAGAGGGAGCCCTTTGAACGACACCGTCGCGATCGCCGAACCTGAAACGGCCGCCGTCGATGCGTTCATCGCCCGCTGGCACAACACCGGCGGCAAGGAGCGGGCCAATTACCAGCTATTCCTGACCGAACTGTGCCAGTTGCTCGGGCTGCCCGGCCCGGAGCCGGCCAGCGACAACCCGGCCGATGACGAATACGTGTTCGAACACCGCGTCGACATCGCCCACCCCGACGGCACCATGAGCCGCGGCTACATTGATCTCTACAAGCGCGGCCATTTCGTCCTCGAGGCCAAACGAGTCTCCGAACACCACGCCTCCAGCCGCTGGGACAAGGCCATGCTGCGCGCCGCAGCCCAGGCCGATACCTACATCCGCGCCCTGCCGGCAGGCGAGGGCCGCCCGCCGTTCCTGCTCACCTGCGATGTCGGCAAGACCATCGAGGTCTATGCCGAATTCACCCGCTCCGGCGGCACCTACGTGCCGTTCCCCGACCCGCGCTCGCACCGCATTCAACTCGAAGACCTGCGCGACGAGACGATACGAGAGCGCCTGATCGGCATCTGGACCCGGCCCGACCAGCTCGACCCCTCCAAGCACGCCGCCCGCGTCACCCGCGAATTGAGCAAGACCCTGGCCGAACTGGCCCGCGCCCTCGAGCGCGACGGCTTTGAAATCGAGCGGGTCGCGCACTTCATCAAGCGCTGCCTGTTCACCATGTTCGCCGAAGACGTCGACCTGCTGCCCCGCGGCCAGTTCACCGACTTACTGACCCGCCTGCACAAGACCCCCGAACACTTCCCCGACGCCATTCGCTCGCTGTGGGAAACCATGCACGCCGGCGGCTACAGCGGTGTGCTCAACGCCCAGATCCTGCAATTCAACGGCAACCTGTTTACCAACATCAACCCGATCGAGCTCAAACCCGACCAGATCCAATTGCTGATCGACGCCGCCCGCCACGACTGGAGCCAGGTCGAACCGGCCATCTTCGGCACCCTGCTCGAACGCGCCCTCGACCCGGAAGAACGCCACAAGCTCGGCGCCCACTACACCCCGCGCGCCTACGTCGAACGTCTGGTGATGCCCACCGTCATCGATCCGCTGCGGGAACAATGGAAAGACGTCCAGGCCGCCGCCGCCGCGCTTGAAGCCCAAGCCGTCAATAACAATTCCAAACCCGACCAGGCCGCGAAAGAAGTCAGCAACTTCCACCGCAAGCTCTGCGACATCCGCATCCTCGACCCGGCCTGCGGCAGCGCCAACTTCCTCTACGTCACCCTGGAGCACATGAAACGCCTCGAAGGCGAAGTGCTCAACACCCTGGCCGACCTGGGCGCCGGCCAGAACCTGCTCGAAATGCAGGGCAACACCGTCGACCCACACCAGTTCTTAGGTATTGAGATCAACCCCAGGGCCGCCGCCATCGCCGAAATGGTGCTGTGGATCGGCTACCTGCAATGGCACTTCCGCACCCACGGCCACATCAACCCGCCCCAACCGGTCTTGCGCGCGTTCGAAAACATCGAATGCCGCGACGCCGTGCTCGCCTATGACCGCTGGGAATACCAGATGGACGAAAATGGCAAGCCGGTGATGCGGTGGGATGGGAAGACCTATAAAAAGAGTCCGACCACGGGGGAGGATATTCCGGAT
>JBGTEC010000178.1:0-6809 GCA_041747995.1 Wenzhouxiangella sp. | reverse complement strand
ACTGAATGTAGGTCAATAATCGCCCCTCGGCTTCTCAAAACCTGAGAATCACTGAGACACGACGCTAATCAGGTTGATCTTTATTCCGAAGTCAGCGCCCTGCGTCGCGTGCTCCGTTACAACAATCCACTGCTTCAGCTTTTCCTGCAGATCCAGCTTTCGGCCATTGCTGCCGATGGTCGCGTGCACGACAACGAGCATCGAATGATGTTGCACGTGGCCCGCGCGATGGGGCTGGCCGAGGCCGACGTGGAGCGCCTGGAGGCCATGCTGCGGCAAGCGTCGGTCGGCGCCGGCGAGCTCCGCGACCACGTCGGCGAGGATGCCTACGCCATTCTCGGCGTGAACCCCTCGGCCAGCGATGCCGAGGTCAAGAAAGACTACCGTCGCTTGATGAGCCGCTATCATCCGGACAAGTTTGCCAGCCAGGGCCTGCCGGAGAACATGCGTGCGGTTGCCGAGGAGCGTGTGCGCGAGATTCGCCGAGCCTACGATTCCATTCAGCAGCAGCGCTCCCGGTGATCAATCCCGGATCAATGATGAGACCCGGCCGCCGGTTTGCATGATCTGGGTGTGCAAGTTCAGCGTTGAGCATGAGACTCGTCGGCAATGGTCTGGAAAATCTTCGCCCAGAACGGAACCCAGACGGTCCAGCGGTGGCCGCCCTCGCTAGTCAGAACCCGTTCATTGGGAAGTTGCCTGGCCAGCAACTGATTGCCGCGCGCCATGCGGTCAGACTCGCCCCAGGCCAGCCAAACCGGGAAATCCTCCGGAAAACCCTGCTGCAGGCATTGCCAGATCATCACTTCGTGGTCTTGACCCGCCCCATCCGGTTGCCATTGGTCCAGGCTGCCGGCAGCCTCGATTTCATCCAGGATGGCGCGGCCACCGAGGTAAGGGGCCAGGGGTCCATTATTGAACAGGCGGCGTCAGGGCATTGTCAGCGCGTCGTTTTGCCGTACCAACGATGAAGATGCATCAATCGTGCTGACCGTGTTGGGGCACAGCCAGGTGGCCGCCCATAGAGGAACCCCTTACTGGACACTCGAGTCTTCGAAGCGGTCGTGAAAGATGGGCTGTTCGCTGTGCCAGGACAACGCGCCGGCAAAGCTGCCCGTCTCATCGATGCCCCACTGCGCGAACAGGTTGATCGGATTTTTCCCGTCAATGGTTGCAATGTAGAGCGGGCCGTCCCAGTCGGCATAAGCCAACTGGGTGCCATCTGGCGATGGCTGCGGTGAAAAGGCACCAGCCAGAATCAGTGTGGGAGTGCCGCCGGTAGCCGGAATCGACATGACATTGGCATTGCTCGGTGGCGTCTGGCCGCCGACGCGGTCGGTGAAAAAGATGGTACTGCCATCCGGCGACCAGATGGTATGGGCCGGGTTGATGTCGTCCAGGTCGGCAGCCAGCACTGTGCTGTCGCATGGATCGGACACGGGGGCCGTCCTGATATCCGATTGACGCCAGAACACCAGCGTCTGTCCGTCGGGCGAAAGCGCCGGATTCCGGTTTCGAACACCGGCGCAAAAGTGCAGGATCTCACCGCTGTCAGGATCGAATGTGATTGCGCCGTTCGGGTCGACGCGGCAGTCGGCATAGACCAGGCCATTCTCGGCCCACTCGAAATTCCGACAGTCGACCAGCGGCTTCGCTGTACCCTCATCGTCCCACGCCAGTTCCTGCAGATTGCTGCCATTGGTATCGATCACGAACAGGTGCCACGAGCCGCCCCCTTCCACCTGCGCATTGAAGATAATCCGCTTGCCGTCAGGAGACCAGGAGATGTGTCCCACAAACTCTATGGCTTGTGTGCTGGCCGGGTCCAGAATGACTTCGAACAAAGAGCCATTCGGATCTGCCACGGCAAGGGCGCTGACATTGGCACCCGATGCCTGGTACCAGAAGCTCAACAGGCCATTCTGGCCTGGCACTTGCCCGGCCATGGCGCACGTCGAAAGCCCGGTCACCAATATTGCCATGGCCGCCCTGTTCAGATTGCTATTGAATGCCTGGTTCATGGTCTTGTTCTCATTGTTAATCCGAGCTGAGACCATAGCAGGTTAGGCAAAAGAATGCGCCCAGTCAGATTGCCAGACGACAACTCTCACGGGCGCGACGGGCAAAAACCAGTTGCCTCTTGATATCGAAAGTTCGTTACCCAGACGCTGCCAGGCCAAGCAACTCGTATCGGCCGCGTGCATGCCAGGCGGTGATCCAGTCGCCGACCTCTGCGGCCGGCATGGGGCGGGCAACGAAGTATCCCTGGGCCTGGTCGCAACCGTATTCGGTCAACAGATCCCATTCATCCCGTGTTTCCACGCCTTCGGCCACCGTCACCAGGCCCAGGCGGGCAGCCAATTCCAGGCTGGACTGGAGAATGACCCGGCTTGACTCCTGGCGACGGGCGCCGGTGACAAACGCGCGGTCGATCTTCAGTTCGTTGGCCGCGCTTCTGTCGAGTTGCTGCATCGAAGAGTAGCCGGTGCCGTAATCATCAATGGCCAGGGAAAAACCATTCATGCGCAACCGGCTCAGATTCTCCAGCACCCTGCCGACATCGGTCATTGCAACTGTTTCGGTGATCTCTATCGTGACATGGCGCGGTTCAATGCCATGACGGATGGTCTCTTCGGTCAGACGTTCGGCTACCCCGAGATCGGTCAGTGAGCGGATCGAGACATTGACCGCGATACCGACATCATGGCCATCATCGCGCCAGGACCGGCAGCAATGGCTTGCCTTTTCGAGCATGACACGGGTCAGTTTGCCGATCAGGTCATCTTCCTTCTCGATGACCTCGATGAAGGCGTAGGGCGAAACAACGCCGTGTTCGGCGTGACGCCAGCGCGCCAGTGCCTCCAGCCCGACGACCCGGCCGGTGGCCAATTCAACCTTTGGCTGGAAAAATGGCTCGAACTGGCCCTGCTCCAGGCCCTCGCGCACCTGTTGCCGGTTGAATTGCAATCCCTGGGGCCGGGTTCGTGCCCGGGCGTTGCGATCACGATCATGCAGGCTGATCGCGCGCGCCAAAGCTTCCGGCGTGGGCGGCTTGTCAATGGCGCCGAGGAGGTTGATGTTGTAAGCGCCGGCCATGGTCAGCACCGAACGAATCACCGACCGGTCCATGGAACTGTTGATGATGAGCGATGCGGAGCAGCCGGATACCCCCAGGTGACGCAACAATTCCATGCCGTCCATGCCCGGCATGTCGAGGTCGCTGATGATGATGTCGATCGCCTGGTCGAGCTGTTCGATAATCTCCAGCGCCTCGACGCCACTGCCGGCTTCGTGCACTTCAGCCACGCCAAGATCGAGAAGCAGGTTGACCAGCATCCGACGCTGGAATTCGTGGTCTTCGGCTACCAGCAGGCGCAGCCCCGAAGGAATGACCAGGGACGAATCAGGATTGTTGAATGTGGTCATCGATGACCTCCAGTTCGTTCTTGAGCGCCGGCAAGCCATAACGCACCGCGTCCCAGTCCGCCGTTGCCGCTGCCTGCTCAATTGCCTCGCTGATCTCGGACAGCTTCTTCGCCCCCACCATCCTGCTTGAGCCCTTGATGCGGTGGGCCGCGCGCCGGACGGCCTCGGCCAATTGCTGCGCAGTCGCCCGTTCGAGGTCGGCAACATCTGTATCGGTAGCCTGCCGGAAATCGCACAGGATGGTGCGAACCATTTCTGAATCACTGCCGGCAATCACGGCCAGCACCGAGCGGTCCACCGGACCCGCACCAGCCGCCGTCGCACCCGGCGCCCGCGCTTCACTGGCCTCGCCGGGCTTGACGGGTAGCCAGTAATCCATCTTTTCCGCCAGTTCAAACAGTTCGGCCGGCTTGGCCAGATAGTCGTCCATGCCGGCCAGGAAGCAGGCTTCGGCATCGCCCCGCAGCGCATTCGCGGTCCAGGCAATCACGGTCGTCGCGCCGCCTTTATCGCTGGCTTCCAATGCCCGGATATTGCGGGTGACTTCAAACCCGTCCATCCGCGGCATGTTGACGTCAAGCAGCAGCAGACCGTAGCGCCCGGTTTTCCACAACGCCAGCGCCTGAATGCCGTCCTCGGCCGTTTCGGCGGCATAACCCAAGGCATCGAGCTGTCGCACCATGACCAGGCGGTTGGTCGGGTGATCGTCGACGACGAGCACCAGGGTGCCATCCTTCTCTGCGGATGCGACAGACGGCGCCTGTCGCCGGCCCTTCACCAGTGAACCGGGGGCGACAGTGCTGTCGCGATCGTCTGGCAACTCGGCCTCATCGGCCCGCTGCAGCGGCAGAGTGACGGCTATGGTTGTGCCGCGGCCGGGTATGCTCTCCAATTCGATGATGCCACCCATCAAATCGGTCAGGCGTTTGCAGATGGCCAGGCCCAGCCCGGTGCCACCGAAATGTCGAGTAATGGATTCATCGGCCTGGGTAAAGGGCTGGAACAGACGCGACTGATTCTTCGGCGCGATGCCGATGCCGGTATCGGTCACTGAAAAGCGGATGTGGTCAATATCGCCTTCCGACCCGACCCGCTCGGCGCGCACCCGTATCTCACCGGAGGCGGTGAATTTCAGGGCATTGGAGATCAAATTGTTGAGTATCTGCTTCAAGCGCAGACAATCTATGCGTACGGCCGCAGGAACATCCGCATCCGAGGCGCAGGAAAATTCGAGGCCGCGGCTGATCGCGGCCCCGGAAAACAAAGTCTGAATGTCGGCCATGACCTGTTCGAGGGAAGCTGGTTCCGGCTGAATATCGAGCTTGCCGGCCTCAATCTTGGATAAATCCAGGATGTCGTTGATCAACCGTTGCAGGGACCGGGTTGACTCGTGGATGACCCGCACCGTGGTGCGCTGTTCAGCATCGAGTTCGCCCAGGCTCAGCAACTCGAGCATTCCGATTACACCGTTCATAGGGGTGCGGATTTCGTGGCTCATGGTTGCCAGGAACGCGCTCTTGGCCTGGTTGGCCGCCTGGGCTTCTTCCTTGGCCAGGTGCAGTGCTTGCTGGTAGCGCCTTCGGCGAGTCACATCGCGGTAATACCAGACCCGCCCACAGTCTTGCTCGGTGGCATCCGGCATGGGTGCAGAGTGTTCCTCGAAAATGCGACCGTCGGCCAGTTCAAACTCCTCGAAGGTCGGGCCCTGAAGTTCAAACACTTGTTCAACGTGATTGGAGAAGTCTGCTGGATCAGCCAACTGCATGCGCATGTGTTCCAGCATGGCCTGGCTTGAACTCGCTTCGAGCAGGGCTGGGTCCAGGTCCCACATCTCTGTAAACTGGGGATTGAAGGAAATCACCCGTAGATTCGAATCGGTGGCCAGTATTCCATCGGGCGAGATTTCCTGCAGAGTGGTCAGAAGCGCCACGCTCGAGGCCAGGCGCTCCTCGGTCGACTTGTGCTCGGAAATATCGAGCAAGATGCCTTCCAGGCGCGAGGGTTCATCGTCATCATCATGAAAGACGCGACCCGAGGCCGTGACCCATCGAACCAGCCCGCCGGGAGGTACGACACGGTAGGTCGCCCGGTACTCGCTGCGGTGTTCGAGCGCGTCCTGAATGGCTTTCTCGGCCAGCGCGCGATCGTCCGGATGGATTCGCTCGATGGCCCGTTCCAGCGTCATCTCGACCGTAGAGCCGAAACCAAAGATTTCCGCGCTGCGCTTTGACCACTCAACCTGGCCACTCGGGATATCGAGGGTCCAGGAACCCAAGCGACTCACTTCCACCGCCATCCTGCGGTGCTGTTCACTCAGGCTCAGCGCGCGCTGAGCCGTCTTCTGCTTCGTGACATCGATCCAGTATCCGTCCCACACCACGGTGCCGTTGGCCTTGCGACGGGGATCGGAATTGGCGCGCATCCAGCGGATCGAGCCGTCGAGGTGGCGCGCGCGAAATTCGAATCGAAACGGCTCCAGGCGTTCGGCCGACTGCTCAATGGCTTCGTGCAATCTGTCCAGATCTTCCGGTACGACCCGTTCGAACAGGCAGGTGACATCGGCAACCACCTGGTCCGGGCCCAGCCCCACCAGTTCGCGGATACCGGCGCTAATAAAGGTGAAACGCGAATCACCATTCACCCGGCGGCGGAACTGGTAAACCACGCAAGGAATGTTGTCGGTGATCTCGGTGATCTGCCGGATGGTCTGCCGGCGCATCATGGCCAGCATGGCACCGCCCGCCGCCGGCAGTAGCAGGATTGAAAGCGCCAGCATGACGGGGTCTGAGGTTTGGTACAGCAGCCAGGCCAAGGGGGCGACCAGCAAGGCAAGCACGACGAGCGACCATCCATGAGTCAGGTGCTTGAATGACATGGCGCTCACCGGGAATCAATGGCGCCGCTGGTGGCGAGCATCGACTGCGCCAGGCAATCGTTTATTCTGCATTGAACCCCCCCCTCTCTACATCAGCGATTCCGGTTTGTCGATTTTACAAAAATACCGGACTGTAATTCTATTTTTTTATAACATACCATGCGTTTGCTGTCTTGACATTACCTTCACGCTGTATAACTCTGGAGGGGTGTGGATCTTCTGGATCGGGTGTCCACGATTCAGCCAACGCGAAGTTGAATATATCGTTTTCGTTCGGGCCTATAACGATTGACATGACAAAAGGACTTCGCTGCATGTGCAGGACAAAATCGGCTATATTAGCCGGGAAGCCTCCGGCTAATTCTTTACCTGATTAGCGTCGTGTCTCAGTGATTCTCAGGTTTTGAGAAGCCGAGGGGCGATTATTGACCTACATTCAGTGCATTACAGGTCGATACGTCATGTCACAGTTTCAAAAGTCCTTATCGCTCAAGGAATTTCTCAACAA
>JBGTEC010000177.1:0-1926 GCA_041747995.1 Wenzhouxiangella sp. | reverse complement strand
GCGCACCCTTTACGCCCCCTTGAGCCGAAACCACGACAAGATCATGGTCATGGACACGCGTTCGGCAGAGCTGACCAAATACGCCGCCAACGCCATGCTGGCCACGCGAATCAGCTTCATGAACGAATTGGCCAATCTGGCTGAGGAACTGGGCGTCGATATTGAGAACGTGCGCCTCGGCATCGGCTCCGACCCGCGTATCGGCTACGACTTCCTCTATCCCGGTGCAGGCTACGGCGGCTCCTGTTTGCCCAAGGACGTCAAGGCACTTATCCACACCGCGCGCAACACCCGAAAGGGCGGCCTGCGCATCCTCGAAGCCGTCGAGGCAGTCAACGCCCAGCAAAAACAGGTCCTGTTCAGCAAGATCACCACGCGCTTCGGCGACGACCTGACCGGCCGTCACCTGGCCGTCTGGGGCCTGGCCTTCAAGCCCAACACTGACGACATGCGAGAAGCCGCCAGTATCCCGCTGGTCAACAGCCTGATTGATGCAGGCGCCACCGTTGCCGCCTACGATCCCGTGGCAATGGACGAGGCCCACAAGGCATTTGGCCAACGCGAAGGCCTGACCCACGCCAAAGGCCCCATGCGCGCCCTTGAAAATGCCGATGCCTTGGTCATTGTCACCGAGTGGAACGAATTCCGAAGCCCCGACTTCAACCGCATCAAAGCCGAACTCAAGAATCCCGTCATCTTCGACGGCCGCAACCTGTACAACCCGGCCCAGATGCGGAAATTGGGCATCGAACATTATCCGATTGGACGGCAAGGTGCCGCAAGGAAGCTTGAGGGCGTGCGGTCGTCCAGCCTTGTTGAAGAAGAATCCTTGGCTTCTGGCATGGTCGTGTGAGTTTTGGATCGGAAGATGTAACCCGGCTCTTACCCTCTTCCCCTCTTCCCAATTTTCGTCACGAAAACCTCACCACCGGCGACTCCCGCAAGATCTCTGCGTACTTGGTATGCACATGCCCCATTCGCACCTGGCCGAGGAATCCGGAATAGGCCAGGTAGCTCACCAGGAAGCGGCGATCGGTGGCCCAGGGGGGAAGGAATTTTGGGGGCTTGACCAGGCCGAGGGCGGCCAGTTCGCACAGGACCGGGATGTCGTCCAGGTCCATCTTGCCGCAGAACAAAAGCATCAGCACATCGGCCCGGCCACCGGCGACGACCGAGCGCAGGAAATCGTGGACGCGGAGCAGGCCGTCGAGGTAGACGACATCCTTGGTGAACGGCGCGCCGCCGGACAGCAGGCCGCCGCGAAAAACCCGGCGTGTTTGTTCGAAGGCGCTTTTCTGGTTGGCCAGCGGGGTCGACTGCTGGCCGGGTGCGGATTTGGCGTTGTTGACCTGGTCGAGGAAGTGGTTGTAGACCTCGATGAAGTCGGCCCCTTCGGCGGCCATGTGGATGCCCAGCACCCGGTCGGTCAGGCGACTGAGGCGGTCGACGTCCATGCAGCCGGTAATGAATTCGGCAAATACCGCCAGACCTTCCTGGGTCCGGGTGGTGCCCGGGTGGCTGGAAGCAAGAATCGGCAAGTCGGTCTGGTGGCGACCGTTGAGGCCGGTGGCGACATGAATGCCGGCCTCGTGGTTGACCAGTTGTTCGACATCACGATCGGTAAACCGCGCGGTCGATCGAATCCGGATCCGGTCCGGCCCGGCGGTGGCATTGGCCGACAGGTTGTCGACCACCTCGATTGCCGGGGCCTCGTCGCCGAAGAATTTGTGGACCGCAGCACTCATCCGGCGAGCGACATCATCGGCCGTGGCGCCTGGGTTGTCTGGGGCGCCAAGATCAATGTGGCTCATTCGATCAATAATCTTGCGCAAGCGCCGCGCCAGTTCCAGCGGGCTCTGGTTGGAATCGGCCAGGGCCAAGTTCGGTGCGCCGTAAAGCTCGGTCGAGCACTCGAAAAATGCCGGC
>JBGTEC010000176.1:0-10555 GCA_041747995.1 Wenzhouxiangella sp. | reverse complement strand
CCAAAGCGCTTCAACCCGGTCGCGCCGGGTGCCGTAGCAGTTGCCATAGACATCGGCGTGTTCAAGGTAGGCCCCGGATGCCACATCCTGGTGGAAGGTGTGGAGATCGACGAAATGGTACTGCTCACCATCGACTTCGCCTGCTCTTGGCTTGCGCGTGGTGTCGGATACAGACAGCGCCAGATGCCGACAACGCTGCAACAGCGCCCGCATCAGGCTGGTCTTGCCCGCGCCCGATGGCGCGGCAATCAAATACAATTCGCCCTTATTCAACATTCTGAATCTGCTCGCGCATCTGTTCGATCAGCACCTTCAGCTCCACCGCCGCCTGGCCCGTCTCGACCACGGAGGCCTTCGAACCCAGTGTATTGGCCTCGCGGTTGAGCTCCTGCATCAGGAAATCCAGCCGCCGACCGACCGGCTCGGCCAGGCCCAGTACGCGACGAATTTCAGCGACATGGGCCTGGAGGCGGTCAAGTTCTTCGTCCACGTCGAGCTTCTGAAGCTGCAGCACCACTTCCTGCTCGATCCGGCCCGGCTCGACCGGCTGGCTGAGAGTGGCCAGACGCTCGCGAAAACGCTGGTCGAGAGCGGCGCGAATCTGCGGCAAATGGCGCCGCACCTGCTCGGCCTGAGCTTCGATGCGGTCGAGACGGGACTGGATCATCTCGGTAATGGCTGCGCCTTCCTGTTCACGCGCGTCAATCAGGGCGGCCAGCGCCTTGTCGAGCAATTCCAGGGCAGCTTCACGCTCGGATTCAAAATCCGGGCGTTCCTGAACAACAACGCCGGGCCAGTTGAGCAGGTGGACCAGATCCGGCTGGGCCGCACCGCCACTCAGTGCGGTCAGGTCGTCGTGACATCGCACCAGGGCGCGTGCCAAATCATCATTGAGGCGCATGTCAGCGGTGACCGCGGCCGGGTCAGCCTGAAATTTCAGGCTGATCTCAACCTTGCCGCGATTGAGCGCATCCTTGAAACGCTGCCGGATTTCCGGTTCGAGCGCGCGAAAGTCTTCCGGCAGGCGCAGGGACAGGTCAAGGTAGCGCTGATTGACCGATCGCAACTCCCAGGTGAGCTGACCAAGCGGTGTTTGGATCGACTGCATGGCATAAGCGGTCATGCTTCGAATCATGGTGATAGCCCCAGACTTCAATCAAGCCGCTCATGGTAACCTTGCCGGCTCTGTAATAGAAACAATTGTGAGTATAGATGAGACCTTCCGGACGTCGACCCGATGAATTGCGGCCTGTGACCATACAGCGCCATTTCACCAAGCATGCCGAGGGTTCGGTCCTGATTTCCTGCGGTGATACCCGGGTTCTGTGCACCGCCAGTGTGGAAGAGCGCATTCCGCCCTGGCTGCGCGGCAAGGGCAGCGGCTGGCTGACCGCCGAATACGGCATGCTGCCGCGTGCGACCGGCAGTCGCAATATGCGCGAGGCCACCCGCGGCAAGCAGGGCGGCCGCACCCTGGAGATTCAGCGCCTGATCGGTCGCAGCCTGCGCGCGGTGATCGACATGCAGGCCCTGGGCGAGCGTACTGTCACCATTGACTGCGATGTGCTGCAGGCCGATGGCGGCACACGAACGGCGTCGATCACCGGGGCCTACGTCGCCCTGGTCGATGCCATGAATGCCCTGCTGGCCGCCGGCCGGATCAAACGCAACCCGATCCACGGCCGCATCGCGGCGGTATCGGTCGGCATGGTCGGAAACGATGCGGTGCTCGATCTGGACTATATCGAGGATGCCGCTGCCGATACCGATCTGAACGTGGTCATGAACGATGGTGGCGGCTTTATTGAAGTCCAGGGCACGGCCGAAGGTCATGCTTTTCGTCGTGGCGAACTCGACACCATGCTCGACCTGGCCGGCAAGGGCGTGGCCGAACCGATCGAAGCCCAGGACGCGGCGCTCAAAGCCCCTTGAGAAACTGGTCCTGGCCAGCGCCAACCCTGGCAAGCTGAAGGAGCTGGGCCACCTGCTTGAGTCGGTGCACTGGGAAGTGGTGTCTCAGCAGGATTTCAACGTCGAACCCGTCGAGGAAACGGGGCTGACCTTTGTCGAAAACGCCCTGCTCAAGGCCCGCGCGGCAAGTCAGGCGTCAGGCCTGCCGGCCCTCGGTGATGACTCAGGCCTGGTCGTTGACGCACTCAATGGCCAACCCGGTATTTATTCCGCCCGCTTCGCCGGTGAAAACGCGACCGACCAAGACAACAACGCCCTGCTGCTCGAACGGCTCGACGGTGTACCGATGGAGCGACGTCAGGCCAGCTTTTACTGCTGCCTGGCCTTGCTGCGCCATGCCGCAGACCCGGCGCCGATCATTGTCAGCGGTATCTGGCACGGCCACATCCTCGAAACCCCGCGCGGCGACAATGGCTTCGGCTACGACCCTCTATTCCAGGACCCCCACCTCGGCATCACCGCCGCCGAACTCCCCTTCTCCGAAAAAGCCCGAATCAGCCACCGCGGCAAGGCGCTGGCTGAGTTGATCGGTCGATTGAAGGGCGATTAATGCCGGGAAGCTGGAACGCATGGGAAAGACAAAGGAAAGATTGAACCACAGAGGACACAGAGAAAATATTGTTATAACCCTCTGTGTCCTCTGTGGTGAAAGCTTCTAAAACTCATGACTAATAATCTCCACCTGCCGCCGCTTTCGCTGTACATCCACCTGCCCTGGTGCGTAGTCAAGTGTCCGTATTGTGATTTCAACTCGCATGCGCTTTCCGGGACCTTGCCGGAGGAGGCATATGTCGATGCGTTGCTGGCCGACCTCGAGGTGGATCTGCCGCGAGTCTGGGGTCGGACGGTGCATTCGATATTTCTGGGTGGCGGTACGCCCAGCCTGTTTTCCGGCGCGGCGCTGGGTCGGTTACTGTCGGGCGTGCGGGCAAGGGTGTCACTGGCGCCGGATGCCGAGATCACCATGGAAGCCAACCCGGGCACAGTCGAGCATGATCGTTTCGGTGCCTACCGCGAAGCGGGCATCAACCGGATATCACTCGGCATCCAGACCTTTAACGACAACCACCTGAAAACTCTGGGGCGCATTCACTCCGGCGCTCAGGCCGAGCGCGCGATCGGACTGGTCCGTGCCGCCGGGTTCGACAATTTCAACCTCGACCTGATGTGGGCCCTGCCCGATCAAACTCCCGAACAGGCAATAGCCGATATCGAGTGCGCCCTGTCATTCCAGCCGCCGCACCTGTCGCACTACCAGCTCACCATCGAACCCAACACCCTGTTTGCCGCCCGACCGCCGGCCATGCCCGACGAGGAACTGGCCTGGACGATCCAGGAAGCCGGCGCCGAAGCGCTCACTCAGGCCGGATTTGATGCCTATGAAATCTCGGCCTGGTCCAAACCGGGCCGGGCCAGCCGCCACAACCTCAATTACTGGCGCTTTGGAGATTACCTGGGCATCGGCGCCGGCGCTCACGCCAAGATCACCCTGCCGGCCGAGCAGCAGGTGCTGCGCCTGCGGCGTAAGTCACTGCCGCGCAGCTACCTGAATGCGGCCAAAGACGGATCGTTCATTGCAGAACAGCAGGCCGTCGCTGCATCCGACCTGGCTTTCGAGTACTTCCTCAATCGCTTTCGCCTGGAAGAACTGGTGCCCCTGGCCGAGTTCGAAGCCCGCACCGGCCAGCCCCGCGCCAGCATCTCCATCCCCCTGGCCCGCGCCACCGAACTCGGCCTGATCGAAACCAACGACACCCACATCACCCGCGCCAAAACCGGTGCCCAGTACCTGAACGATCTCCAACGTTTGTTCCTGCCGGAATCTTGATCGGTGCGGCGGTGGTCGGAAGACGGAAGACGGAAAAACCGGAAACCGAACCAGCGAACCAGCCAACCAGCAAACCAGCCAACCAGCAAACCAGCTAACCTAGTCCCGTGAACGCCATTATCGCCATCGCCACGCTTTTATTCGGTATCGCCATCATCCTGGCGGGCAACGGGTTGCTGGGCACGTTGCTGGGGGTGCGCGGTGAATTGGAAGGTTTCAGCAGCGCGACCTTGGGCCTGATCATGAGCGGCTATTTCGCCGGCTTTGTGCTGGGGACCTTCCTCGTGCCCGACATCATTCGGCGGGTCGGCCACATCCGCATGTTCGCGGCACTGGCCTCGATCGCCTCGGTCATCATCCTGCTTCACGGCATGTTGGTTCATCCGGCGGCCTGGTTCATTCTCCGTGGGCTGTCGGGCATCTGTATCGTCGGTCTGTACATCGTGATTGAGAGCTGGCTGAACGAGCAGACGCCAAACGAGCAGCGCGGCCATGTTTTTTCCGCCTACATGACGACCACCCTGATCGGCCTGGGGCTGGGTCAGTGGCTGCTGCTGGCTGGAGATATCAGCACCCTGTTCCTGTTCGCGCTGGCTTCAGTGCTGCTATCTCTGGGCCTGGTGCCGGTCGCACTGACCCGAGTCCAGGAACCGGTGATTGCCGAAGCCCACCGACTGGGCCTCAGAGCGCTGTACCGCGTATCACCCCTGGGGGTGATTGGCTGCATTTTCGCCGGTCTTGGCGGCGGAGCCTTCTGGGGCCTCGGGCCGGTTTTCGCTGCCGGTATTGGCATGAGCCCGGCCGGCATTGCTGCTTTCATGGGGCTGACCATCCTGGGCGGCATCGTGATGCTGTGGCCAATCGGCCGCTTGTCGGATCACTTCAAACGTCGCACTGTCTTGATGTGGGTGTGTTTTCTGGCTGCCACGGCCGCCGCCCTGGCCGCCTGGCTGACCCTGCTTGATCCACACATGGTACTGGCCGGCGGCTTCATGTACGGCGCCTTCGGTTTCGGCATTTATGCTTTGTCGGCCGCCCACACCAACGACCATGTCGATTCGTCGCAGATGCTTGAAGTGACTTCAAGCTTGCAGTTGCTCTGGGGCAGCGGCGCCATTGCCGGGCCCATTCTGGCCGGGGTGCTGATGCAATGGACCGGGCCAATCGCACTATTGCCCTTCATGGGCGCGGCTGCCCTGGTACCGGCGCTGTTCGCCCTCTATCGGATGAGCGTCAGCCAGCCGGTTCCGGCCGCGCAACAAGGCGAATGGGTGCCGCAGTTCGCCACCTCGCCTGTTGCGCTTGAAATGCATCCGGAGCAGGATGAAGCGGTCAGTCCGCCGCCGCCCAGCGGCCCTGATCAATGAACTCACGCCAACTCGCGATTGCCTTTCGTCGGTTGTTGCCCTCCGGGTCACACACGGGGATGGGGAACCTGGCGGGACTTTCGTCTTCTCTGTGCAGATCGGGTATATCCAGCTCCGGGGCCAGGCCCAACTCGATCGCGTATTCATCGAACAGGCTTCCGCCTTCGGGCACGATATCCGGATCACCTGCCGTCTCGACCATGACCTGAAGGTCATCCAGACAATCGTTCAGGTCGATCCAGCTAGCCTGTAGTACGTCGCAATCGTGCGGGCGGATGGTGGCGTTGCCGCCGCCATGAACGATGAATGACGATGGCGGGTTGGTGACATCGTCCGGGTCATAGGCGACGTTGACTGACTGCGGATCGATGTTGTCGGCCAGGTACTGCAATAGGATCAGGCCTGAATTATCTGCATTGCCGAACCCGCGAACATCGATCAACCCGCCCAGAAATAGCAGGTCACCGGTGTAGGCTGGCGCGCCATTGGACAGATAGGCACCCTCGACAATGATCGTGCCATGGATGGTGCATTGGCCCGCAACCTGCAGATCGCCGGCAACATACGTCAAACCACCAGCGACTGTCGCGCCACAACTGTTGGCATTTTTCCAGTCCTGGTGATTGTCGTGCAGGGTGCCGGAACAAGCGGCGAACGGATTGGCATCCGGCCCGAACTGCTCAATCCAGGATGTGGATGCGCGCATCCCGATCTTCATGCCGTTGACAACCCGAGCCAGCAAATGGGGATTGCCCCAGGCGCCCTCGAGTTCGCCCGAGGTGATCCCCGGATCGGTGGGCAGGTAATTGCCGACCTGGTTGTCGCGCAGTTGGTCGAGCATTTCGGCGGCATCCGCGTCACGCGCGGTCTTGATCGGACAGCCGTCGGGGCGTGCGTCGATACCGAAAGCCTGCGAATCGGGCATCCTGAGGTCAATGTCCGAAAGCGGCCCGGTCTGGATCAGGCAGGTGCCTTCGAAATTGCCGCGGTTCTCCAACCGCACCTCGATTTCGCGCGTGGCCAGCACGACGCCATCGGCACTCCGAATTACATCGCCGCGGCTGAGGACCAGTAGCTGTTGCGGCGGCTCATCGGTGAATCCGGTCAGCAGTTCCCAGTCAGGAGCCTCGAAACAGCCCACCCTTTTGCGATATTCGACGCGAAAGCCGGCCGGAATGCCGGGGATTTCCAGCTCGGTGCCTGCTGATCCTTCGGCCGGTGTCCAGTCGCCCATCCAGTCGCCATGGCCTCTAAGGCAGACCAGCGGTTCGTCATCTTCATCGATTGGCCAGGAACCGGAATCAAGCCCCCATTCCAGCGACTCGGTGATGCCGGCCGAGGCCGCCTTGAATGCCAGCGCCTGGAGGTTGGCGTTCGATGCCATGCGTTCCTGCATGGCCACACTGCTCATGGTCGCCACGCCGAGCACGGTCAGCACCAACAGCAGCAGCAGGGCAAAAATCAGCGCAACTCCCCGATGGCCCGCACGAATTCGAATGTCCTTAATCATTAAACTTCACCTTTGGCCAGCCACACTGGCAACTCAACGACCGAATACCCGGTCGACAATGATGTTTCTGAAAGATGCACTCAGCACCGCGGTTCGGGTCTCGCCGTTGCCCAGGCCGTCAAACTCCAGCGTGATCCGGACACCCGTGCAGGCCGTGGCCAGGTCCGCCTCGTCCGCGAAGGTGCAGGGTGTGGCCGCATCGTCGGGAATGAACTCGAACCCGAGATTGTTCAACCCGGCCGCCAGTACGGTCTGGCGGCCGGGTCCAAAAAACGGCGTGTTGCCGGTCGAACCGCTTCTTCCCTCGCAGGCGAGGTTGCCGTCGGCATCCAGAAAGTAACGGTTCTCGATGACTTGCAGTTCCGAGTACAAATCAAACGCCTGCCTCGATTGCCCGCAGTGCGATCGCCCGGCATAACGAACTGTCAGTGCCTCGCCATCGGTAATGACGGCGTAGTTCTGGCCAATCAGCTCGTACTCTTCGAGGGTCAGAGTCAACTGGTCACGAAAGCCGGCGTTTCGAATATCGCGCAACAACGAATCGCTGGCAAAGCGCATATTCTCCTGGATCCGCGACAGCCCCTCGGCATCGGCTGCAGCCGAGCGACCGGAAGCGAACGTGAGCAGCAGGCCACCGAGCAAAAATAGGCTCAAGGCCAGGGCGACCATCAACTCGACCAGCGTGAAGCCGGCCGCCTTGCGGATGATCGAGCCAGTCGGTGTGTTCATTTTCATCACTCAAGCCCCCAGGTTCGGTGCGCAGACGACCCGCGCGGTATAGCGAAAGATCTCTGCGTCGCCATTGAAGCGCTGTTCAGGCCAGCTGATGGTCGTGTGCACTTCAAGCCAGAAGTCGTAAGGCGAATTGACATCGAAGCGGGCGGGCGAAACCGAGACCAGGTCGATTTCCAGGCGGGGGATGGTCACGTCGCCGGCCGCGGCGGTGCCCCACTGGCCTTCGATCTGGGCAATCAAGGGCTCGACATCATCGTCCTCGTCCAGGCAACCACTGGTTCGATCAGCCATCAACAACCAGAGCTTTTCCTCCATGTCAAGTGCGATGGAAGAGGCAATGGATGAGTAGTAGGACGAGTGGGCGTGACGCAGGCCATTGAGCTGAAGTGATGCGATACCCAGCAAGCCAATGGCCAGCACCAGAAGCGCGACCATCACCTCGATCAGCGAAAATCCCTTGTCTTGTTGCCGCCCCCGGCATTGAATCTGTTTCATTGCTGTCTCCGTACTGCTTGTTACTTCTTGCTTGCTTGAACCGATCTGCCCTTCTTGTCATGCCGATCGGCCATGCCAATCGACCATCCGGTCGGTCACGTTTCCGGACAGGCAATACCCGTGGAGGTCACCTGCCCGGTCGGCAAAACGCGTACCCTTCTGGCCTGGCGAAGCCCGGAACAGTTTTCATGCACCAGGGTCAGGTTCGCTTCCTCCCAATCGCCGCTTGCCTGTTCGAGAAAGCCGCGGTTATTGAAGGTCAGGATCGTCGGCTCGGCGGTCAGGACGACATTGCTATGGTCCGAGCAACGGATCACATCGGGAATCTGTGGGCACCCGGCGCTGTCGTCCGGTGGCGCCCCCGGAACGCGAACATGCGCTTCCCAGATCGATCCATTGGGAGCCAGTTCCAGCGAAACGTTTGCGTTGCGCCGGATCGCCTGACTTCGAGCCAGGTTGACCAGCGCAACCATCTCGTTGTTCTGCGCCGCCAGCCGATTGTTCTTCAGCACTTCCTGGATCGACGGTACGGCTGTGGCCAGAAGAATGGCCGCGACGGCGATCGCGACCAGCAGCTCAAGCAAGGTCACCCCTGCCTGGCGTGTCGCGGCAATGGTTGATTTGCTCATTTACGTTCCCCAGCAACGATCAGCATCGGTTCCGCCAGAGCCGCGGACGCCGAGATGATCTAGCGTGAATGGACTACAGGCGTCGGTACCCGTGGCGGTAGCCGTCAGGGTGTAAGTCGAGGGGGTTGCTGTAACCCTGATGGTGTAGAAACCATCGGGTGAGGCCGTCGGCAACGTACAGGCCGCTGCGTTGTAGGCGTTGTTGCGGGTAAAACAGCGCTCCAGCGCCTGGGCGCCACTGAGCAGCGCCGACTGCGCATCCGCGCGCCGGGACTTTTCCACATGCCGATTATAAGCGGGCACCGCGATAGAGACGATGACCGCCACAATAGCAACGACCATCATTAACTCAATCAGGGTAAAACCCCGATAGTTCATCCCCATACCTACGCCAATAGGTTGATGAACGTCACATATTACGCCGCTGTTTGAGAATTGCAAGCGGAGTTGGCTACAAACGGCGGAAATTGTGCGATGGGCGGCGGGGTGGGGTGCGTCGGTGCGATGGCGTGTCGGTTGGCTCTCGGTTAGATTGGACGTACCCCCGACGGTCACAAGGTTGGCGAGAGAATCCTGTTGTTCGGTGCATCAAAATAGGCAATGGGCAGCCCGGGTCGGCGGCGTGATCGGGCGACAAATTCAAACTAGGGTTTTGAATTTGTCGAAACTAACGAGTAGAATAAGGTCCATGATTGACCGTGACCTCGCACCACTGCTTCGCAAGGCCACCGCAAATTTTGCGGCGGCAACCTTGACCGGCCCCCGCCAAAGCGGCAAATCCACGCTGTGCCGCAGCCTGTTCCCGCAATTTCACTACGCCAATCTGGAAGCGCCTGACACGCGCTTGTATGCCCAGGAGGATCCGAAGGGTTTTCTGGCCGACCTGGCCGGCGGCGCCATTATCGATGAAATCCAGAATGTCCCCGAGCTGGCGTCCTGGCTCCAGGTCGAGATCGACCAAAACCCGGAGCCCGGCCAATGGATTCTGACCGGCTCTGAAAACTTCGCGATCACCGAGTCTGTCAGCCAGTCGCTTGCTGGCCGCACTGCCATACTCAACTTGATGCCGCTGACGCTGAATGAAGCCCAGCGCTTTGACTCCGAAACCACCCGTTCCCTGGATCAGGTCCTGCTGCACGGCGGATATCCCCGAATCTACCATCGAAAGCTGTCACCGGCGGACTGGCTGGCCTCCTATGTCGCCACCTACGTGGAACGCGATGTGCGTTCCATCGCCGCAATCTCCGACTTGAATGCATTTCAGAGGTTCCTTGGCCTGTGTGCCGGACGAAGCGGCCAGGTGCTGAACTACTCGGCACTGGCCAATGACTGTGGCATTTCGCAGCCTACTGCGAAGTCCTGGCTTTCCATTCTCGCGGCCAGTTTCCTGATCTTTCTGGTTCCTGCCTGGTCGGGGAATCTGCGCAAGCGCCTGACACGAAGCCCGAGGATGGTCTTCGTCGACAGCGGGTTGCTGTGCTGGCTGCTCGACATTCGGACCACGGCCCACCTCCGATCACACCCTCTGCGTGGAGCAATCTTCGAAAGCTGGGCTCTGTCCGAGGTGTTCAAGCGACGCTTACACGCCAACGAACGGCGCGGGATGTACTTCTATCGGGATCATTCCGGGCTCGAAACCGATCTGGTGCTCGAGTCGAATGGCAAGGCGGACCTGATCGAATTCAAGTCCGGCCAATCCCTGGGCAGAAACATGACACGCCCGATTGAAAAACTGAGCGACTTGATGGGTGGTGATTACGTGCGCACCGCATCCATTGTCTACGGCGGCGACCAGGTTCAGCGACGCGGCCGCACCAGAATCCTGCCTTGGCACGGCCTCCCGGACCTGGCCATCCAGGCACTGACCCCGGCTTCGTAGTGTGTCTCGCGTCAATTACTTTGTCCGGTCGGCGACAATTAAAATGGCCGGTCGGTTAGTGTTTTTTCCTGCCTAGCACTTTCGTTCCTGTTTCTCCTTTTTCCTAGTGGATTGAGCTCGCTTTCGATAGCTTTCGCCGGT
>JBGTEC010000175.1:0-3365 GCA_041747995.1 Wenzhouxiangella sp. | reverse complement strand
GCGCCGTTTCGGGCCAGCCGAGGTAGCCCATGTTCAAATCCACCGGTCTTGTGCCCGGCAAGCCCAGAGTCAGGTAGTGCAGCAGCAAGCCCTGAATCAGGATCAGGGCCAGGAGGGTTGGTGTCCAGCTCGACGCCATAGTCCGGTGCAGTCGGCTCAATGGCGTCTGCCCCGGCCATAAAGATCGCACCAGGACAGCCATGATCATCGGCAGCAAGGCAATCCACGCCGGAATGCTCCAATGGAACTTGACGACCGTGAACAGGCCGTAAAAGGCGAACACGGCCAGTGGAACGAGGGTCATGAACAGCATGAAGCGGCGCTTGCGCGAATCCGGCGCCAGTGTCAGACGGGTCTTGCCCATTACGTAGAAACCAGCGGTCGCAATCGTGGGCGTCAAGAGGAGGATTGCAAAGACCACGATCATGTGGCTGGCGAACTCGCGGTTTTCGAACAGGCGCCGGGTGCTCTGGAACGCGAATGAAGCCCAGTCGTTTTGCCAGTTCCAGATCAGTACCGGCAAAAACATCAGCGTGGCCACCAACGCGCCCAGGTAGGGTTCAGGACGAAAAAACCAACGTCGTGCTTGTGGGTCGAACACCATGAACAGAAAAGCGGCCGGCGCCAGCAGCACGATCGAGTACTTGGCCAGCAAGCCGAACCCCATGGCCAGTCCCAGGCCAAAGAATGCGCCTGGTTGGTCGTCAACCAAGCCGCGCTTGAAGAAATAAAGTGCCGCGGCCCAAGCGACGATCATCGGGGCATCTGGCGTCATCAGCATCCCCGCCGCCGAGAAAAACGGCAGTACGGCAACGGCCAGCACACACAGCAGCCCAACTGTGCGCCCGCCAATGGTTGCTCCGTACAAGTAAAAGAACCAGGCTCCGAGCAGAGTGAGGGGAATCAGGGGTGAGCGCACGCCGAACGGCGTATCTCCGAACAGGCTTGTTCCGAGGGCAATCAGCCAGCCGACCAGGGGAGGGTGATCCAGGTAGGACAAGGCCAGGTGCTGACTGTACATCCAGTAATACATCTCATCCGGTATCAGCTCCAGTTGGCCCATGTACAGCACGCGCAGGACCAGCATGTAGCTGAATACGCTGATCGCGGCCAAGTGCCAGCGTACGCGTGGAATCACGCCCGACGCGGTCGAGGCGAAGACATAGAATGCCGCGCCTAGGTAATTGACGCCCGCGGTCACGACAATGGCGGGAACGATGGCCGCCATGGCTGAAAGGCCGAACACCTCGACAAGAAGAACCAGCACGCCGCCGCGAATCATCAGCGCCATCAGCGCGACGATAAAAAAACGCGCATAGCGCGCCGATAGGCTCATTGCCGCATGCGCACTGCCCTGAAACGTCCAGCGATAATTAAGGATGAAGTTGGTAATCGTTGCTACGAAAAAGCTGCCGATATGGGCCGAGCCCAGGCGCGCGCCGCTGCTGATCAGAAACTGGAAGATCAGCAAGTCAACCAGCATGCCGCTCAGTCCGACCAGAACGAATTTGGAGGCGCTGCCGAGTGATACGCGACCGCCTGCGAGATAGGTCAGACGCTTCAGGTAAGTTACCTGCTGGGCCAGCCCCAGTTTGGACTGACCGCGATGACGATCTTCGAATCGGATCGGCACCTCGCAGGTGCGAATTCGATCACCGCCCTGAACCAGGAGCTCAAGCAGGATTTTGTAGCCGGCAGCATGACCCGGCATGGCCAGCAGGCGCTCCCGCGCGGTTGCGAAATGGCCGGCCATGGGGTCGCGCACTTCAGTAAACGGCCAGGCCAGCAACGTGGCGACCCGGGAGGCCAGATGTCGATGCCATGGCCAGCCCACGGTGCGGCCACCCGAAGCGTGTCGGGAACCGATGCTGACATCGTGGGTGCCGGCGCGCAGGGGGGCCAACAAATCAGGGAGCGCCTCGGGCGGATGCGAGCCATCGCCGTCCATTACAACCACCCAGCTGCCGCGGGCCGCCCTGGCGCCATCCAGAACGGCGCCGGACAGGTCAGGCTTGCCAGCACGCTCCAGCACCCGCACCGGGTGAGATTTGCTCCAGTGTCGTGCTCTTTCAACCGTGTGGTCGGTGGAAGAGTCATCGACCACGATCACTTCACATCGGTCGTTGTCGGGAATTGCCGAAAAAATCCGCTCCATCAGCGGATCGATGTTCTCGCCTTCGTTCAGGGTTGGAACGATAATCGAGTATTCGACAAGTTGTTCGGCCGAAGCCTCAGCCGAGGGCTCATCAGGTCGTGCGCAATGATCGCTTTCGGTCATGAGGGCTCTGTGGCTTGCATGAAAGACGGCCGGGGCGGGCAGCAGCGCGTCATTGTCGCCCATTTCGGCATGGATTTGAAACCAGCGGCTTGCAGAAAAAACCGCCACAGGCCTTGACACTCTATCGAATACGAATAAAATGACGGGCTGATTGCGGGAATAGCTCAGTTGGTAGAGCACAACCTTGCCAAGGTTGGGGTCGCGAGTTCGAGTCTCGTTTCCCGCTCCAAGGACTCCACCCACCGAGGCCCCGGTAACGCCGGGGCCTTGGCTTTTCTGGACAGCGCTGCGAACTGGCAGCGGAATGCGCTAAAATAGCGTGCGTCGGCCCACTCACCGACTAAAAAAACAGCCCCTGAGGCTAGGTGGCAGAGTGGTTATGCAGCGGCCTGCAAAGCCGTGTACCTCGGTTCGACTCCGGGCCTAGCCTCCATTTCCCCAGCGAGAACAATCAACTGTGCAGTGTTCGCTCTTTTCGATAATGACGAAAGTGTTGGCCGGACAATCACTTCTTGCGACGCTATGGTTACTGATGGTCGCCTCAATCGCTGTTCAACGATGGTTTGGGGGCTTATAAAGCAGGCCAGCACAGGCTATGGATTGACGCATCGATTGAACAAGCGACCTGACTTGGGTCAAACGATTAAAGTCATGACCGATGGATACATTGGTGACATGAATCGAACGAAGCACCCCCGATTAGTGCTTGGCCACCATCTTTGCTATGATTGGGCCGGATTGGATCACGATAAGACCTTGTGATCAATCAGGTGGCATCGGGGTCATAGTGAAAGCCGGTTGTCCGGGAGTCTCGAGTTCCATGCCAACCCAGTAATTTAGAAGAGAGGTTGTACCAATGGAAAGTCAACAAGAAACCAAGCTTGAACAAAACGCACCGGAAGACGGCGCAGCCGCAATTGCCAGCCCTGATCTCTTGAAGAAAGCTTCCAAGAAGAAAGCTTCCAAGAAGAAGGCTTCCAAGAAGAAGGCTTCCAAGAAGAAGGCTTCCAAGAAGAAGGCTTCCAAGAAGAAGGCTTCCAAGAAGAAGGCTTCCAAGAAGAAAGCTTCCAAGAAGAAGGCTTCCAAG
>JBGTEC010000174.1:0-7209 GCA_041747995.1 Wenzhouxiangella sp. | reverse complement strand
CCGGCGAAAGCTATCGAAAGCGAGCTCAATCCACTAGGAAAAAGGAGAAACAGGAACGAAAGTGCTAGGCAGGAAAAAACACTAACCGACCGGCCATTTTAATTGTCGCCGACCGGACAAAGTAATTGACGCGAGACAGCCAGCGGGTGTTTTCGGAGGAGTGGATGTAATAGCAGTCCCGGAATAGCTGCCCCAGACCCAGAACCAGCGATCGCTTGAAAATAGCGCGCTGAAAGTAGATCAGGTTGCGCGAGGCTGTCCAGGCGCGGTAGTTCGAAGCCTCGAGCATCTGGGTTGCGTGGCAGGCAACCAGCAGATTCACTTCCACCTGGTTCAGGCTCAACGCACAGCCGGGCCGATCAGCCAGCGGGCCGAGCCAGTCGATCACGCGCTTGGCGGCAGCCAGGTAAAAAGCCTGCTGTTTGTCTTTTGGTTCCGGGCACAGCCGCTTGAACTCCAGTTCGACCCAATCGGTTGGCTGGAAGATCTCTACACGTTTTCTGGGCACTACATGTCTCCGATGACATCCGCCAGATGCGAATGAAGTTCCGATGTGCCCGGCGTTGCCGGGGTGGTGATTGTGAGCGTTCCGGTCGCCCTGGTCATGCCGGTGTAAATCAGCCGCCTTTCCCTGGAAGGGCAACCCATGTCCGCCTTGCCCATCCCGTCGCCCAGGCCAGGAAGCCAGACATGCCTGAACACCCTCCCCTTCGCATCTCCTATCGTCATTAGCAAGGTTTTCTTCGAATCGGCTTCGGGCGTGCCTTGCGTGGTCGTTGTGTATAACAACATCCCCTCAATCCATGAGGCGATGCTCTCAAAGCTGTCTTCTTCGGGATCAAAGCCGGCGCAAAGCGCCAATATGCGGCGGTGCCACAACCTGGTCTGTCGGGCCGCCACCCAGTCTCGAACTTCGCCGAAAACCTGCGCGGGGTGCTCGTCGATAATTTCGCGCCAGGTGAGGAGCGATCTTGAGAGAGCCAGTATGCCCTCGTCGACACCCTCAACATCTTCGATGCCAGCGTACAGTGCTTCCCTCAAGTCGCCCGGGTTGTCAGTCTGGGCTGCAAAATACTTCCAGCCCTTCAGGTCGATGTGAAGGCGCTTCAGAACGCCCTGGATCCGGGCGAAATCTGAAGCAACAACCGACTTCAGCAAATCTACAAGCAGCGCCACAGCTGGATGAGCCAGAACACTCGGTCCGCTAACCCTGACGTAATCGACCGACGCGCCGGCGCAAGCCAACTCAATCTCGTCGAGATAGTCCGGATCGTGGACCAGGACTGCCATGGGCAGCGAGCCCGCGGTCTGCGCAATCAATCCAGCCTCAACTTCCCTGCTTTCCATCGGTGCCCAGATAATCTCTGTCCTCGCATCTTCGTGCGGGCGGGTCGTCTTATCCAGCCGCCCCGGGATATCACCTACCAGTTTTTCGCAGGCGCCCAGTAGTCGGGCCGGCATTCGATACGTGACCTCCAGGTAAACCAGTTCGGCCCTACCCTGGCCAACAAACGCTCTCACCGCGGACGGTCCCGCCGCGCCGCTGTCTACGCCCTGATCATCATCGCAAGCCACCGTTACGAGCACCCCTTGCTCTGCGTGAGCAGTGACCCAGGCCGATTCAATCGGTGTCAGGGCCTCGAACTGATCAACCAGCAGATCTGTCACCGCCAACGGCCTGATGATATTTTCTTTCATCCGGGCGACGGCTTCTCTGACCACGTCCATCGGGTCAAACAGGTTCCTGCTGCGCAAATGGCGGTCGTACATTTCAGTCAGTTCGACCTCTGGGGTCCGATCAACATGCCCTGGCTCTTCCAGTTTTGCCTTCTCCGCACGAATGATCGCCAGCGCCGTGTTTCGAGGCAAGCCCTCGATCTCCTGACAAACGCGGGTGATGGCCACGTCGACCTTTTCGGCATCTGCCACCCCTATATAGGTACCCGCTTCTCGAAGCTGACGGGTGGCCAGGTCACGGATCGTTTCGACATCGACCAACCGGGATTTGGTGATCGGCCGCAATCTGCCGATCACCCCGCGCAGTTCCTTGGCCGCGGACCTTGAGTGCGCCGCCACAAGCACACCCTCTGGATGGCATCCTGACTTCAGTAATCGGGCGACCTTCTCGACAATGATAGTCGTTTTGCCCGTGCCCGCTGCGCCAACAATGACGCAGCTTCCCCGACCTTCAATGGCTGCTTTTTGACCGCGATCCCACTTCACAAGAATGACTTTTGCTAACACCTGTTATCATGCTACCATGCCATTTGAAACTTTGTCTCGGTTTTTCATTTATGCCTCGGAGTGCTTGAAAATATGGAAATTGCAGTTGATGTCGGGTCCGGCTTAACCAAGTGGCGAACCGCGGATGGCTCGGCGACATTTCCTTCAGTGGTCGGTGCGGTACCGGAACTTAGCGACAGTTTTTCAGTGGTCGCAGTGGAGTCCGATATCGTCGAATTCTACTGCCAGCAGAAAAAAGAGCGTTACCTGGTGGGGGCGTCAGCTGACGCCCTGCTGGACGACGGCGACTTCAAGGACACCCTGACGAGCGACTGGGCCCACAGCCCCGAATATCGGGCCCTACTCTACCGAGCTATCGCCGACGCCGCTCCAGACGGTTACGAGGGCCCCTTGACGCTATGCGTCGGCCTTCCGCAGAAGTATTTCAGCAAAGACAAGGAGCGTGCCCGTGAGCGCCTGGCGTGCCACCACAGCTTTTCCGTGGGTGGGACGAATTACGCGGTTACGATCAGCCCCGAGTCGCTCTACATCATCCCTCAGTCGATGGGCGTGTTCTTCTACCACACCCTCCGAAACCCGGGCTCCGCAAAAGAGGAACTCATTGGCGTCATCGACGTGGGGACTTTTACAACCGGTTACTCCCTCGTTAACAAGGGCCGCTTCGACTCTCAGAAGTCCAACGGACTGGAGTTGGGGATTGCTGGGCTCACAAAGGTAACCCAAGCCTATATCGCCAGGGAGCACAATCTGCAGTTGCCGTCCGGAACGATCACCAAGGGTCTGACAGCGGGTAGGTTGCGTATCCACAAAAAGGTTGTCTCGCTGAAAAACATCATCCCCACCCTGGTAGATCCAATGATGGATGAACTGCGAGATGAGCTTCAGCGCGTCTGGGGCGACCGCTCGGCGACGGCGTTGATTCTTGTCGCTGGTGGGGGCGCACCATACGTTCTGAAGTCAATTCAGCGGTACTGGCCTCACGCTGAGCTGGTCGCGCCAGCCAATGAAAGCGCGGCCGTGATTGTTGACGGCTATTTTGGGTACATGGCTGCAGCGGCCCAGCAATAAGCTGATGGCGGAGAAAAAAGACGCTCTGGCGCCGATCGGCGTTCTGCTCCGGATCCAGCCCGGTAGCAGCGACCCGCGACATCAAAAGCTTCACGAGTGGTATGAGAGCCAGCCCAGAGGACCTGCCGGGCGCAAGACGGGAATCCAAACCAGAATTATTGATCTGATTGTGGCCGGCATTGAAGCCGGCGACGCGGACCCGGTTGGCGCGCCACCGAAGAAAAAAGCCCGCCGCAAACCGGCCGGCCAGACCTCATCTTCACAAAAACCCCATGTCGCCGTGACGAGCGCCGAAAGAGAGCTGCCGGGACACCCACCCAGCAGCGACAACGCCCAACGTGACAAAAAGGCTCAGGCGGAATCCCAGAAGCCGCCCAGTTCATCCGTACCGGCTACAGACAAAAAGCGGGCCGAAGAGGCCCGCACGCTAATGAGGGATATGAAGTTTTAGGAGGCCCTGCGCGGGCGGATGACGCTTTCAACCCATTCTGGCGCGTTCGCCAGCGGCCGCGGGATGGCCTTGAAGCGCTTATCGCCAGGATCCCCCTCTGTAACCCGCTCCCAGGCCTTGATCGCCATCATGCTTGACTCAAACGCCCTCTGGCTCCAAGCCAGCGTAGGGCGGCGCTGCAGCTTGTGGTTCTGTACCAGCAAGTGATTGATGATCCCAGCCGCGTCGAACATTCCGTCCGGGGTTCTCGTCCAGGAACCCTCGTTCAGTCGCTGCCAGATAGGCAGGCAACCAGGATCCATCCGGACCGACGCCAAGCACGCTCCAAGAACGCCGGGCGTGAAAATTTCGGGCGCCAGCCTTAACGCATCGACCTGCTTCAGTGCTTTCTGGAACTTCCCCACAGCTAGCCGAAGATCAATTTTGTCCTCACAACTGCTGTCCGCCTTGCCGGTCAAGGCGTAACTCAGCGCATTGATGATCCACAGGTTGTCAGGCTCCCTTCTGCTGGGTAGCGACTTCAGGCTGTAATCGAGGAACAGCGAGCTCGAGGAGCCGGTATCCAGCAACTGTTGATCGTCAGGGTGAGGCTTGAACCGCGGGTTGCGGCTTGGTGGACGCTCAAACAATCGCGGATCATAGCCCAGGCCCTTTACCTCGCGAACCCGATCAACCAGGGCCAGAGGGTCGCTGACAGGTTCTGGCATCTCGCAAAAACTCGGCTCCGCGGCCGGGTCAGCCTCCTTCTGCCGCACCCACTCCTCAATGACCGCTAGGCAAAACCGGAACATGAACTGGTGGCCGACTGGTGATCGGGTCACTCGCTCATTGCCGCGGCGCTGGATCAGCAGCCGATTGATGATGCCAGCAGCGTCATAGCCAGGCGCAGTCGTATTGTGCTGCCACTTCCCAGCATTGAGCCGGTGCCAGACAGTAATAGATTCAGGATGCAGTGCCAAGCTGACCATAGCTGCCGCCAAAACGCCGGTGGAGAAAACCTCCGCCTTGACATCCAGGCGGTCAGTCTCCTCAACCTCGGACCGGTAGACAGTCAGCGCCTGATCCAGCGCGATTTCCATCGTGTTTTCTGGCTGATGGGGGCGCGAGCAACCGCGGATTGCGTAATTCAGCGCACCACCAAAAAAGCCAAACCGGATATTCTTGCTCTTGACCTGAATTCCGCCGCTCTGGATGACCCGGTAAATGGTCTCATTCGGGCGCTCGATGTCCGACATGTCGTAGATGTGGTAAAGCCGATCGAGATCCTCGACTGACATCGCCTGGAATGCGCGGACGTTGAGCGTCTTATCCTTGGGTAGATCAAGCTCGCCGGACAGCCACTGCTCCGTCCGGGCATGGCCGGAGATCTTGTACCACCGGCCTTCGAGCACAGCGGCGACGACCTCATGCAAGCTACCCTCGACCGCCTTTCCGCCCCGCTTGGGCCGTAGCGTCGACTTCCTCCCCTTGAGCTTGGCGTCGCTCTTCGCGAAGGGGTGGGCCGGGATATCTTTCCACAAATTGAAGTGGATGCGCAGCATTTCTGCCCGCTGACTGAGGATCCCCGGGAGTTCCTCGACCGTCCGAATCGGAGGGTCCAGCTTCTTTTTGCCAATCATTGCCGCCATGACATATTGTCCTTTTGATACGCCTTTTTGCAATTCTACGCAAAAAACCGGTTTTTTTCAAAATTCTTCGGGTTTGTGACTATTCGTATCGGGATTGTATGACATTTGGGCGGGGAAAGGGTTCACGCGGGGGCGGGGGTGGGTGAGTACGGCTAACAGGACCCCCCGAAGGTTCGGGGGGTCCGGGATCAGCCGGGGTGGATGAACGCCACCCAAGCTTGTGCATTAAACAGCACCAAAGCAAGCATCGCAGCAGCGCCAATAACAGTGCAAGCTGCAGCCACCAGGGCTGTTGTCTGTCGAGCCCTGCTGCGGGCCTCTTTGGCTTTTGAGGCGCGTTCTTCGGCCTCATCAAGCTCATCGATCTCGGTGATCTGGTCCCGAAGTCGCTTTTCCGCCCAGCGGTAAAGCGTTACCGCTTGAGCGAGGATGATTATGGTCAATATGACATTGATCATGGCTAATCTCCTAAAAACCCGTCCGCACGGGAGTGAAGAAATCCTGCGACGGACGGAATGGAGCATTTCCCCGGCCGGAGAAAAACTCCCCGTCGCAGGGTGTTGAACAGTTTCATCTCAAAAAGAGATCGTTTCCTTCAGCGGAAAGCCGAAGGGCGTCCTGGCAAAAGCAGCAGGACTGAAAACACAGCTTCATCGCACACGGCTCAATGCCCTCGTATGGGCTTGATCTGGTCGAGTGCGATTGAAATGATGGCGCTGAGATCGGGCGCATCTTGAGTGCCCTTGCCCTCACCACGGTAATTGCCGTCTGTTTCGTATGCGCGCATGAGGGCGTACGCGGCGCTCTCCATCGATGTGCCGATGGGATCGTCTTGGCCTCATAATAGCAAAAACTGCCCTAGTGAATCAACTAGGGACTTTTTTGCTGTGGTAAATATGCTTTCGCGAATAATCCTCTAATTATTCTCAAAACGTGAGAACGCTGCCATCTTGTTGCGGTCGAAACTCGCGACACTAATAAGGAGGTGTTGTTATGGATAACTTTTTTTATTGGCTGATGGACCCGATCCACATCGACCCAAACATGCTCGTGATGGGGTTGGCCGTCGTTGCGGTTATCGTGGGTATCCTGTTCTTCTTTTTTGTGGTTTGGCCGACTAAGCTTTCTGAGGCGGGCCGCACGACCTTCAATGATGACGTGGGCGCCCACGACCACATTGCTCGCCGAGAACGTAAGCGCTTCGTCAAGGATCTGGAAAAGATGATCGAGCAGCGGACCAAATAGTACAGCGACGGTGTGAAACCGTCGCTGTACTTCCGCTCGTTAGAATAGCCCTGATCCTCCGAACATGCTCGCTTGCTCTAAGACCCCTTCCATTCGATTGCGGTTAGCTACTTGCTGCTCTGGTGTCGGACCGATCTGCTCATGCACTGAAACCTCTCTGACAATTCAGGACAGGCTTTAATTGAAGGAAGCCAGGGACCCCCGCCAAGGTCGTTTTGGCACCTGGCAAGATGGTTTTCGCTCACTTTTTACTCGAACTTCCTGGACTCTGGCGTTGAAAACGGCCCATCGCTTGGAATGGATGGACTTCACGCACGCCAAAAGCCGGCGCAAAGGCCGGTTACTCGAATCCGGGAATTCAGGTTCGATCAGGTAGGTCGTTCGCGCAAAATCTGGAGCGCTCGTTCACCGGCGACGCCCTTCAACCAAGTTTGGTGGAGTTCCGCGGCTTTGGCCATCAATGCCTCGGCTGAACCGATGGCGCGCCAGTAGCGTGATTCTGTGCCTTGTACCTGCCGCATCCAGGCTAGAGGTGTTCCGGCCAACTTCTGAATCACATCCGGCGGATTGGCC
>JBGTEC010000173.1:0-6814 GCA_041747995.1 Wenzhouxiangella sp. | reverse complement strand
TTCGGTCAGCGAGGCGATGGCTGCGCGATAGCGCGGCTCCAGCCCATCGTAGGCGCGCGCACAGCGCGGCTGTTCGGCGCAGGCGGCAAAAAGGCGGTCGAGATTCTGTGTGTGCCAGTGAGGAATGCGCATCAAATCATGAAGATCCAGCGGTACGATGGCATCGAACACCGCCGTGCGCTGGCCATCAGGGTCGACCTTCATGTAGGCCTGGCCAAGGACGGAACCGTAGGAGATACCCCAGACGTTCCAGTTCTCGAGGCCCAGTGCGAGCCTGAGCGCCCGGATATCCCGGGCGTTTTCGAATGTGTGATAACCGGTCAGATCGACCCCCGCGGCACGCGCGCCTTCGGCGCAGGCCATCGCCAGATCAAACAGCGAGCGCTGCTGGGCGGCAAAGGTCGGGCGGACATGGTCTGCCCGGTTGCGGTCAAAGAAAAAGGGACAGAAATCGCCGGAATGGCCGATGCCGCGTTGCTCCAGGATGTAGAGGTCCCGACTGGCCATCAGGCGATGGTCTTTCAACCGCCTGACGTAGCCCTCGACCGTCACGCCCGGCCCGCCGGTCAGGTAGATGACCGGGTCATCCCGAATCTCGACCGGATTGCCCTCATGGTCTTCGCCGCGGGCCTGTATGCGCACGAAGTGCAACTCGATCGTGCGGCTGCCGGCCACCTCGCGGTTTTCCGGCACCTGAATCAGGCCGCATTCGATCTCGCCACGGTCGTAATCAATCCGGTTACGAAACGGGCAAATGACGGTGTCATAGCCTTCGGCTCGCAGCCATTCGAATTCGTCCGGCGGCTCAATCGCATCCAGCTCGTCTTCAACCACAGGTTGATCGATGAGTTGCTGTTCTTCCAGCGCCGCTTCTTCTTCCGGCGGTTCGGCTTGGCCCATGGCGCCAGGAATGAGCCCAGCCGACAGGAGCAGGATCAGCACGGTACGGAAAATCAGAGCGTGGCGCATAGTTGTCCCTCGAGCAGCGTTTTCGAATTCGCCAAGCCTAACCGAGCCGCGTTTCCTGCGCCAGCAATTGAGTCGTCTACTTCTGCACATTCAGGTCGGCGTCACCGCGGCCTGGGGGAAATGGTGACGGGTGCGGTTGGCAATACGCACCAGCCACAACATTAACGGCACTTCGACCAGCACCCCGACCACGGTCGCCAGGGCGGCACCTGACTGCAGCCCGAACAGCGCGATGGCAGCCGCCACGGCCAGCTCGAAGAAATTGCTCGCCCCGATCATCGCAGCCGGCGCGGCCACCTTGTGCGGAATCCGCCAGGCCTTGGCCCAGCCGTAGGCGATAAAGAAGATCAGCACGGTCTGGATGGTCAGCGGTATGGCGATCAGCAAAATGTGAAGTGGATTGTTCAGAATCACCTCGCCCTGAAACGCAAACAGCAGCACCAGGGTGATGATCAGGCCGATCGGGGTGACCGGCCCGATGCGCTTCATGAACACGTTGTTGAACCACTCGATGCCGCGTTTTCGAATCAGCCACACCCGGGTCCCGTAACCGGCGGCCAGCGGGATGACGATATAGAGCAGCACCGACAGCGCGACCGTATCCCATGGCACGCTGATATCGGAAATGCCGAGCAGGAAGACGACGATCGGGGCGAAGGCGAACAGCATGATCAAATCGTTCACCGCTACTTGGACCAGGGTATAGGCCGCGTCACCTCGGGTCAGGTAGGACCAGACGAAGACCATCGCCGTGCAAGGGGCGGCGCCGAGAAGAATCGCGCCGGCCAGGTATTCGCGGGCCAGGTCTTCAGGAATGAATGGCTTGAACAAAATGATCAGGAACAGATAGCTAATCAGGAACATCGAAAACGGCTTGATCAGCCAGTTGACCGTGGTCGTCACCACCAGGCCTTTGGGCTGGCGGCGTACGCCGACGATGGCGCCAAAATCGATCTGCACCATCATCGGGTAGATCATCGCCCAGATCAGGATCGCGACCGGTATCGAGACGTTGGCATATTCGAATCGGGCCAGGGTTTCGGGCACCATTGGCAGAAACTGGCCGATGCCGATGCCGATGACAATGGCAATCGCGACCCAGACCGACAGGTAACGCTCGAACAGGCCCATGCCTGCCTTGATATCGGGATCCTGAGCCCCGGTCCCGCAGGTGTCATTCATGACTCAAGGCCCAGTTCGTCACTCAGCAGGGTTTTTACGCGGGCCTCGATGTCATCGCGCACGGCACGAAACTGAGCGCGCACCTCGGCCTCGTTGCCGGTGGCCTTGGCCGGGTCGGGCAGGGGCCAGTGAATGCGCCGGATGCCTGCTGGCAGCACCGGACAATGTTCATCGGCGTGGCCGCAAACGGTGACGACCAGATCGGTCTGATCGAGCATGGCGTCATTCAGCCGGGTCGACTCCTGGCCGCTGATATCGATATCGACCTCGGCCATGGCGGCGATCGCGCGCGGATTCTTGCCATGGGCTTCGATCCCGGCCGAGAGAACGGTCGCTTGATCGCCGGCGATGGCCTGGGCAAAGCCTTCGGCCATTTGCGAGCGGCAGGAGTTGCCGGTGCAGAGAAAGAGGATGGTGGGCATGGTTTTTGGGTTGGCTGGTTGGCTGGTTGAGATTAGTCGCAGGCAGCGATGGGGCGGTTGGGCATGGTTGCGAGACGTTTTTGAAAGCGGTGATGGCGTTCGGCATCACCAACACTGCGCAGGACCTCAAGCGCCCACTCGGGCAAATCGGGGTGCAGGCGGTAGTAGACCCATTGGCCACGCCGTTGGTCAGCGACGATGTTGCGTTCGCGCAATTGGCCAAGGTGGCGGGAAATGTGTGGCTGGGTTTGTGCCAGCGCATGCACCAGTTCGCAGACACACAATTCGCCCTGGTTCAACAGCAATAAAACGCAGTCAAGCCGCGTTCGATCGGCCAAGGCTCGGAAATAGAGTTCGGGGGTCACCGTGTCATCAATGATATATGTATATGCAGATATGCGTATCTTAGCATAAAGCGCGCTAAAAGCTGCCTGTATCAGGCGATTCGGTTCGGTGCTATTCTCTGGTTGGAGTGTCCGAGCCCGATTCCAGGCCCGCTGTCGCGAAAGGAACAAGAAAAGCTCACCACAGAGGCACGGAGGTCACAAAGAAAAGCATAATAACGTATTGTTTTCAATGTATTTCTCTGTGTCCTCTGTGCCTCCGTGGTAAACCTGCTTTTTGTTCCATGAGAGGCGTAGGGAAACATATTACTGATGCAAGCAGCGGCGCACAGGGCCGAATGGTGGAGATGACGACAATCACGCCCGAGGACACGGAATCGAAACGCCAGCGCACGCTGGCCGGCTACGACATCCTGGACTGGGAAGCCGAGCGCTCTTTCGATGAACTGGCAAGGCTGGCTGCCACGGTCTGCCAAACACCGATGGCAATCATCAGTTTCATTGCTGCCGATCGCCAGTGGTTCAAGGCCACGGTCGGCCTTGACCTTACCGAAACGCCACGCAACATTGCTTTCTGCGACCATACCGTCGCCCAGGGGCAGACCCTGGTCGTGCCCGACGCCAGGCTCGATTCGTCTTTTTCAACCAACCCGTTGGTCCAGGGCTCGCCCGGCATCCGGTTCTATGCCGGCTCGCCTCTTCAGGCCGCCGACGGATCATTCATCGGCACCGTCGCCGTCCTTGATGTTCAGCCAAGAGCACTGAGCGCCGATCAACGCTCGGCCCTGGAGCTCATTGCCAGGCTGGCCATGGACCAGGTCGAAAAACGGGCCCGGACGCTGACACTCGAAGCAAACCTGGCAATCGAGTCAAAGCTGCGCGAGAGCCAGCACATGTTGGAAATCGCCGGCCGGGTGGCGCGCCTCGGAGGCTGGCGGGTGGATCTGGAACCGGAACAGGGTTTCTGGTCTGACCAAGTGGCGATGATCCACGGGGAGGATCCCGGCTTTCAGCCTGCCAGCCTGGCTGACGCCATCAACTACCTGGCCCCGGAGCATCGGGAGCGCATGAAGAAACATTTTTCCGTGTGCGCGGAGCAGGGCGTTCCTTTTGATGAACAGATCGAAATCATCACCGCCCAGGGCAAACGCGTCTGGGTCAGGACAACCGGCGAGCCGGTTCGTGACCACAGCGGGCGGATTATTGCCGCCCAAGGGGCATTGCAGGACATCTCGGAACGCCGCACGGCCGAAGAGGAGCTTATCGAGAGTGCCGAGCGCATGCGCGGCATTTTGGAGACGGCCTCGGACGCCATCCTGACCATCAACGAAGCGGGCGTCATCGAATCGGCCAATCCGGTGGTTGAAAAGGTCTTTGGCTATCGCTCCGAAGAACTGCTGGGTGAATCCATCGGCATTTTGATGCCGGAATCGCATCGTCGCCAGCACCGCAACTATGTCCAGCGCTACATGGAGACCGGCCAGGCGCGGATCCTGGGTCGTACCGTGGAGATCAACGCACGGCACAAGGCCGGCCATGACATCCCCATCGCCCTGTCGGTCAGTGAAACCCGCCTGGCCAAGCGCCGGATTTTCACCGGCTTTATCCGCGATATCAGTCAACAGGAACGCGCCCGCCTGGCCCTGGCCGCCAGCGAGGAGCGCTTTCGCAAGGTGGCCCAGGTCACCTCCGACGTCATTTGGGATCTGGACCTGGTCGCGAGAAAAGTCTGGTGGAGCGAGGGGCTGGAAGCGACATTCGGTGTTCCCGCATCCGAGGTCCATGGCGACCTGGATTGGTGGGCTGAGCGTATTCACCCGAATGATCGGGACCAGGTCGTTGCCAGTCTTGACGCGACGCTGGCCGGTGGCCAGACGGGTTGGACCAGCGAATACCGGTTCAGGAAGCATGACGACAGCTACGCGTTCGTCCGCGATACCGGGCTGGTCATCCGCGACGAGGCCGGCCAGGCGATCCGAATGGTCGGCGGACTGCGTGATCTGACCCAGGAATACGCGCTCAAGGAACAGATTGCCCGCTCGCAGCGTCTGGAGTCGATCGGCCAGCTCACCGGCGGCATCGCTCACGATTTCAATAATCTGCTGACCGTGATCCTGGGCAATTCGGAGTTGCTCGGCGAATTGCTGGAAGGTGATGACAAGACCATTCACCTGGCGCAAATGATCCAGTCGGCAGCCCAGCGCGGCGCCGAGCTCACCTGTCGTCTGCTCGCTTTCGCCCGACGCCAGGATCTCGACCCCGAACCGACCGACATCAGAAGACTGGTCAACGACATGCGGCCCCTGCTGCGCCGGTCGGTACCGGCCAACGTGACCGTCCGGATGACCCACGCCAGCGACCTTTGGCTGGCCGATATCGACCCGGGTCAGCTGGAATCGGCCTTGCTGAACCTGGTCCTCAATGCCCGCGACGCCATGCCCGATGGTGGGGCGCTTTTGATCGAGACCGCCAACTTCGAACTTGGCGAGTCCTTTGCTGATGCGTTTTTCGAGATCTCAGCCGGTCAGTACGTGCAGATTTCCGTGACCGACAACGGGCAGGGCATCGAACAGAAGTATATGGGCCGTCTGTTTGAGCCTTTCTTCACGACCAAGGCAAAGGACAGGGGCACTGGCCTGGGTCTGCCCATGGTTTACGGTTTCATCAAGCAGTCCAGGGGGCACATTCAGGTCTATTCGGAGCCCGGGGAAGGTACAACTGTCCGAATGTATCTGCCTCGCTCAGGCGCCGCCCGGGCTGTGGCAGCCACGGCGTTCGAACCGGATCTCCTGCTGCTCGGCAACGAGCGGATATTGGTGGTCGAGGACGACGAACTGGTTCTACAACACGTTCAGCGGGTGTTGCAGATGCTGGGCTACCAGGTTGAATCAGCCAGAAACGCAGACCATGCCCTGACCTGGCTCGAAGACCACGACCGGTTCGATCTGTTGTTTACCGATGTCATCATGCCAGGTGCTCTGAAAGGGCCCGATCTGGCGATCGAGGCCCGTCGCCTGCAACCGGGGTTGCGCGTCCTCTTTACCTCCGGCTATACAGAAAACGCGGTTCTTGAACGGGGTCAATTGGATACGACCGTCCACCTGCTGCAAAAACCCTACCGGCGAAGGGATCTGGCGCGCAAGATTCGAGAGGCTCTTGATTCCGATTTTTGACCCGGCCGTCCAATCCAAGTTCACCAAGTGACTTATGGCCTATTCCACCGGGCATGCTCATGGTCTAAGGTGCCTACTGTGAAGCAGTTCTCTCTTTTCGTTCAAACTCAACGTCGGAATCGCCATGAAAGCAATATCGAAGAACCTGCGTCGCGGCAACCTGCTGGTCGCTGCTCTCTGGGCCCTGTGCCTGGCCACCAGCGCGGTCGCCGATCGCACCGAGCCTCTCGCCTACCTGGATCAGTTGCCGCCCTTGCTCGACCGGGAGCTGTTTTTCGGCGACCCGGAAATTTCAGCCGCCCAGCTTTCGCCGGATGGCCGCTTCATCACCTTCATCCGTCCCTACCAGGGCGTGCGCAACATTTGGGTCAAGGGCATTGATGAGCGCTTTGAAGACGCCCGCCCGCTGACCGCCGATGACAAGCCGGTCCCCGGCTACTTCTGGAGCCAGGATGGCGCCTATGTCCTGTACGTTCAGGACCGCGGCGGGGACGAGAACTTTCACGTCTGGGCTGTCGACCCTGACGGCGAGCTCGGCGAGGACGGCGTGCCACCGGCGCGCAACCTGACCGACCTCGACGAGGTCCGGGCCTTTATTATTGCTGTTCCCCGCCGAACTCCGGACCGCATGCTGGTCGGGCTCAACGACCGCGACCCGGCCCTGCATGACGTCTATGCCCTGACCATCAGCACCGGTGAGCGCGAGTTGCTGATCCGGAACGAA
>JBGTEC010000172.1:0-1822 GCA_041747995.1 Wenzhouxiangella sp. | reverse complement strand
GGTTGGCGGGGCGGTCAGGCATGATGAGCCAGAGCGCAGGCACCAGCAGCAAAGGCAGCAGCAAGGCCTCGATCAGCAACAGTGGCTTTTCCAGCCAGCCACCGAAAATGCGCCGAACAAGAACCCGCAGACAGGCGGCCCGAGCGGAAAAGTCGGGTCGGCGGGTAGCGCAAAGCTTCTGCCCTTCCACACTGAAACCAATCGCCTGCTGGCAGGCAGTGACGATAAACGCTGGCGACCCATCTCCGGGATCGCACAGACGCAACTCGTGGCTGCCAATGACGACCGTACTTTGGGTGGTCAAGGTTGCTCGCCGGACCCGTCGTCCATCCACCCAGGTTCCGTTGCGACTGTTTAGATCTTCGATCAACAGACCCTCGGGCATGACCTTTATGCGGGCATGATTCAGGCTGACTGCCGGGTCCGCCGACAAGTTCAAGGGGTGAGCCAGATCGCGACCGATCCGCCAGGGACCGTCACCGTTCAAGGCCAGGCTACGGGAATCACGGGGCTCGGTCGCAGACAGAAATTCAAAATCCGCTTCCCGTGCCTGCCCCAACCCGAGGACGTCCCCAGGTTGCAGCGAGACTTCGCCTTCGACTTTGATGCCATTGACGAACAAGCCGTTGGTTGAATCAAGATCGCTGGCCTGCCAGTTGCCGTGCTCGTCCCGGTACAGTCGGCAATGTCGGCGAGAGACGCGCGATCCGTGGGCGAGGATATCGACCAGGCTGTCCCGTCCAATCATGCACCCATCCGGGTCCAGTTGCTGGTCGCTGGTCAATGGGCCGGGCTGAACGGAACGCAGCACAGCGACATCGGTTATGGCCTGAAGCATGGTCATGAAACCCGGCGGGTACCTGATGTTTATACGTACTGGGTGGAAATTTTGTGGCACATCGCATCTGCTATATTCGTATTAACGGGTGCGGAACAGTGTCGTCCAGAGGACTGACACCTGATTCACATCATCAATGAGGGATCATCCAATGCCCAAGGTACTTGGTCGATATCACATCATCAGCGAGCTGGGCCGTGGCGGCATGGGCGTGGTCTACAAGGCCGTTGACCCGAAGCTGGAGCGCTTCATCGCGATCAAGTGCCTGAGCAACGAACTCAGCAGCGACGAGATCACCGTCACCCGTTTCTTGCGTGAGGCACGCAATGTCGCCGCGCTCAATCATCCGCACATCGCCCAGATCTTTCTGGCCGACGAGGATGAGGGCAAACCGTATTTCGTGATGGAATACATCGATGGCGAATCACTGGCCGAGCGCCTGGCGCGCGACAAGCGCCTGATGCCCGAGCAGGCCCTCCGAATCGTGACCGAATGCGCCGAGGCCCTGAAGGCGGCCCACGAAGAAAACATCGTCCATCGTGACATCAAGCCCGGCAACATCATGATCGACCGGCGCGGACGATCCGTGCTGACCGACTTCGGCATTGCCAGCATCATCCATCCCGACAATCTACCCACCCCCAGCAAGCACATCATGGGAACGCCCGGCTACCTGCCACCGGAAGTGATGACAGGCGGGCCGGCCGACCACCGCGGCGACATCTTTGCCCTGGGCGCGGTCTTTTATGAAATGCTGGCGGGCAAGCGCCTGGTGCCTGGCCATGATATCGAAGACACCGCACGCACCCTGCTGGCTGCTGACTTCCCCGAACTCGGTGATCTTGACGATCAACTCGACGAGGTCAGCTTCGGCGTGCTGGGTCGGATGCTGGCACCCGACCCCGCCAAGCGTTACCAGAATTACGACGCCCTGCTGGCGGGCCTGCGCAGCGAGCCGGCTGCCGCGCCGCGAGCACAATCCAC
>JBGTEC010000171.1:0-19572 GCA_041747995.1 Wenzhouxiangella sp. | reverse complement strand
CAGGGCATGTTGGATCTTGAAGATCGAATCATGGAAGGCCCAGGCCAGAATCGGCTGGTCAGCAGCCGGGCGCGCGTCGTGTTCAAAGCGTCGCAGCATGGATGAGCAGATATAAAGCTGGCTCAGCACATCGCCCAGCCGCCCGGAAATCTTCTCTTTTTGCTTGAGCTTGCCGCCATAGGTCAGCATGGCAATATCGGCCATGAAGGCAAAGGCAGCGCTGTAGCGGGTGAGCTTGCGATAGTACTGACGGGTACGGCGGTCACCCGGTACGGCCGCGAAGCGCGCAAAGCTCAGGCCCAGAACAAAGGAACGCACGGCGCAGGACATGCTGTGGCCGATATGGCCGAACAGCAACCGGTCGAACTCGGCCAGGCGCTGCGCCTCGTCCTCGATTTCCAGCGCTTCCAATTCCTTCAGCACGAAAGGATGACAGCGTATGGCGCCCTGGCCAAAGATCATCATCGAACGCGTGAGGATATTGGCGCCTTCGACGGTGATCCAGATCGGCGCACCCTGCCAGCCGCGGCCGAGGTAGTTCTTCGGTCCGAGAATGATGCCTTTGCCGCCGTGGATGTCCATGGCGTCCTTGATCACTTCACGGCTCAGTTCGGTGCAGTGGTACTTGGCAATGGCGCCCGGCACCGCAGGCTTTTCGCCATCGTCGACGGCCGAGGCCGTCTGGCGGCTGAGCGCGCTGATCGCATAGGTATAGCCGGCAATTCGGGCCAGCGCTTCTTCGACCCCTTCGAAGCGCCCGATCGGCAGGTTGAACTGCTTGCGGATCCGGGCATAAGCGCCGGTGGCAAGCGCTGCCGCCTTGGCCCCGCCGGAAGTCGATGAGGGCAGAGAAATGGCGCGGCCCACCGACAGGGACTCGATCAGCATGCGCCAGCCCTGACCAGCGTATTCGGTACCGCCGAGCAGGTACTCCAGCGGCACGAAAACATCCTTGCCGATAATCGGCCCGTTGGGGAACGGGTTGTTGAGCGGAAAATGGCGACGGCCGATTTCCATGCCCGGCGTATCGGCGGGCAACAGGGCCAGGGTAATGCCGATGTCTTCGGTCTCGCCAATCAGCCCGTCGGGGTCATACAGGCGAAACGCCAGGCCGACCACCGTAGCCACTGGCGCCAGGGTGATGTAGCGCTTTTCGAAATTGAGCTTGATGCCCAGGGTCTGCTTGCCATTCCATTTGCCCTTGCACACCACGCCGTAGTCGGCAATCGAGGTGGCATCGGAACCGGCCGTGGTGCTGGTCAGGCCAAAGCACGGAATCTCCTCGCCGCTGGCCAGGCGCGGCAGGTAGAAGTCCTTTTGCTCTTTGGTGCCGTAGTGCATCAACAACTCGGCCGGACCCAATGAATTGGGGACGGCAACCACCGAGCCAACCGTCGAACTGAGGCCGGCGATTTTCTCGAGCACAGCCCGATGAGCCACAGCGGAATAACCCAGGCCGCCGTATTCCTTCGGAATGATCATGCCGAAAAACCCGGATTTTCTCAGGTGGTCCCAAACCTCATCCGACATGCCGGCCCGATAGTGGCTGAATTCCCATTCATCAATCATGTCGCACAGCTTTTCGACCGGGCCATCAATGAACGATTGTTCTTCGACGCTCAATTCATGCAGCGGCTTTTTGATGAAACGGCTCCATTTCGGACGTCCGGAAAACAGCTCGCCCTCGAAACCCACCGTGCCGGCTTCAAGCGCCACTTTTTCGGTTTCGGAAATCTGCGGGGTCATTTTCTCAAACAGGCGCAAAACATGGCTGGTGATCAGTTCGCGCCGCCACGGACGATGATTCAGGGGCACGGCGATGGCCAGAAACAGCAGCCAGAACACGGTCAATACAACCCAGCCGGGCTGGCCGGCGACGGTGAAAGCCAGCAACACCGCCGCAGTGGCTCCCGTCCAGAGCATGATGCTGGTCTTGAAATAAGCGCAGGCCAGAGCAGTCAGCAGCAGGGCCATCAGAAACAACAGCGTCATCATAATTTTTCGGCTCCTCGTCTTTCGGCGTTTCGCTTCTCGGCCCGTTGGGTGGCTTGATGCTTCAGAAAGGGCGAAATGGCAGCCAGGAAATGATCATTGGCGTCACCGGCGACCATGTGAGAGGCATCCGGGACTTCGATGTGTTCGGCATGGGGGGCAAGTTTGAGAAACTCGTCGGAATGCTCGGCGCCGATCAGCTCGCTCATGCCGCCGGAAACCAGAAGGGTGGGCAGCTTGAGGCGCCGGCTGGCCGACTGCAGGCGAGACTGCAGGTTGCTGCTCTTTTCAGCCAGAGCGAGCATGGCCGGGTCCCAATGCCAATACCAGCGACCATCCGAGGATTGGCGCAGGTTGCGATTCAGGCCCGTTGGTTTTCCGCTACGGCGGCGATGGGGCAGGAAGCCGCGAACGGCCTCGGCGGCCTCTTCCAGCGTTGCAAATCCTTCCGGGTGCTGACGCATGAACGAGAGCATCGCGACCACGCCACGTTCGTCCCAGCGTGGAGCGATATCGACCAGCACCAGTGCCTTCAAGTCGACCTTGGGCTTCTCCGAGTGAGCCAGCAGGGCTGTCAGGCCACCCATTGAGGCGCCGATCACCACAGGCAGGTTTGGCAGAGAAGCGCACACCCGCCGAAAGTCTTCCACGAACTGTTCAAAGTCATATTCGCCGGTCGGAGAGCGGTCACTCTCGCCGTGGCCGCGCGCGTCGTAGCTGACCGCCTGCCAACCGGCGGCGGCAAGTCGGCGACCGGTTTCCTCCCAGGCGTACTGGGTCTGGCCGAAGCCATGGGCCATTAGCACGCAGGGTGCCCGATCATCGCCGTAATAGCGAAGGCTCAGTCGGACGCCGTCGTCTGTCCAGATCTGGCGGCGACGAATATCGTCATTTAATTTGCGAACTGCTTCCATACGGCAGAGTATGGGTTTACCCTTGTGGTTAGTCAATGCTGCAAGATATTGGTTCCGGGACCCCAGGTTGCAAGCCCTTGGGCCACAGCACCACCGATAAACTACCGAGTATGATGGCAGCCCATGTCTGATGCCACCCCTACCAATCGCCCAGGTGCTGACCGCGCCACCCTGACCCCTGCCGACTGGGAGCAGGCAGCTCTTGAATTGATGGCCGAAAAAGGGGTCAGCGCCCTGGGCGTTGAACCGTTGGCGCGGCGGCTGGGCATTACCAAGGGCAGTTTCTACTGGCACTTCCCCGGTCGGGATGAATTGCTGGGCCGGGCGCTTGAGCGTTGGGAGAGCCAGGACCGCTACCATCTCAAGCTGGCATTGAGCGCGGACATGCAGCCGGCCGAGCGCCTGTCGCAATTTGTCTGGCGCACCAGCCGCCAGACCCTGACTCACCGCATCTATCTTGCCCTGTGCGCTGCACCCAACGATTCCAGGGTCGGTCCGGTACTCAAGCGCGTCACCAGTCGCCGCATCAAGTACCTTGCCGCCGCGTTCGAAGAGCTCGGCCTGTCCAGCCAACAGGCGATCCAGCGCGCCAATCTGGTGTATTCATCCTACGTGGGCTACCTTCAACTCCAGGCCCAGGCACTGGTGCCGGACCGCGACGAAGCCGAGTTCAATGATTATGTGCAGCATGTGATCGAGACGTTGGTGGATTTGAGCGGGTGAAAGGTATAAAGGTGAAAGGTGAAAGGTAAGAGAAAGTTACTCGTTACGCCTTATGTGCGAGAGCGAGGTAGTCGTGGCTTTGCATTTCGATTAGGCGGGATTGGGTTCGTTCGAACAGGGGGGCCAGGCGTTTGCCGGTGTAGAGTTTCTCGGGCGGGGCGTCGGCAGCGATGATGAGTTTGACCGCGCGGTCATAGCACTCGTCGACCAGGTGGATGAATCGCCGGGCGGCGTCATTGTCCGCGTCGGACAGTTGCCGGACTTCGCTGATGATCAGGGTGCCAAAGCGACGCGTCAGTTCGATGTAGTCGGCACTGGCCCGCGGCCCTTCGCACAGGGTGCTGAAATCAAACCAGGCGACCGATCCGGCGCGCCGCAACGGGTGCAGGCGGTGGCCTCGAATCTTCAGAGGTTCGCTGCTGACTTGCTCGCCCGCTGCGAGCGCCTTGAACTCACCGGCCAGGCCTGCACGCGCGGCGTCGTCATCCGGCCAGTAATAAATGGGATGGCGAACCAGTTCCCGCAAGCGATAATCTTCATCCGCATCCAGTCGGACCACCCGGCATCGGCGTTTGATGGCCTCGATCGCTGGAAGAAAGCGCGCTCGTTGCAGGCCATCGGCATAGAGCTGGTCGGGTTCGGTATTGCTGGTGGCGATCAGCATCACGCCGCGCTCCAGCAGCGCTTTGAGCAACTCGCCAAGAATCATGGCGTCGCCAATATCGCCAACGTGGAACTCGTCCAGGCACAGTACCCGAACTCGTGAGGCGATTTCGTCAGCGACGGACTTGAGCGGATCACGCTTGCTTTCGATTTGCCCCAGCTGGGTATGAACATGATCCATGAAGCGGTGAAAGTGGATACGCCAGACGGGCTGGCCGCCGTCAGCAACGGCAGCAGCAAACAGGTTCATCAGCATGGTCTTGCCGCGGCCTACACTGCCGTGGAGGTAAAGCCCCTGGATTGATTGTTCTCGTCCAAAAAGTCGTTGCCACCAGCTTTCGCGCCTGGCGATGAACTCATCGAAGCACTCTTGCAGCCGTTCGGCGACGCGCTCCTGGTCTGGGTCGGCCTGAAGCTGGCCGGTTTCGACAAGCGATCGGTAGCGCTCAAGGGGGCCGTGGACGGGTGCGGCCATGGTAGGCAAGGTAATCGGCAAATATCAGGGCAGGATGGACTGCACGTTGTTCTTGATCAGGCCGCGCAGGTCCATCAGTCGCCGATGGAAAAAATGGCCGGTGCCTTCCATCATCACCAGGTCGGGCTTGGTATCGAGGCCATTGACCCAGTCCACGACTGCCTCCGGGGAAACGACATCATCCTCGTCGCCCTGGACGACCAGCCAGGGACAGTTGGGCGGCAGAAACTCGCCGAAACCGTAACGCTCGACCGGTGGCGCGATCGAAATCAACTGCCGTACGGGTAGATCCTGGGCTGCCTTGACCGTGATGTAGGCGCCGAACGAGAATCCACCCAGCCAGAGATCGGCTTCCGGCATAACGGATCGTGTCCACTCGACCACCCGGAGCAGATCCTGCGTTTCGCCCTCACCATCATCGAATTCACCCTCGCTTTCGCCCACGCCGCGGTAATTGAACCGCACGGTCGCCAGCCCCAGTTCGCGCAAGGCACGCTCCATGATGGTCACCACCTTGTTGCGCATGGTGCCACCGTGACATGGATGCGGATGGCAGAGGACGGCAACGGCTGATCGGGCGACCTCTGGCTCTGGAATATCGGTGAGACATTCCAGCTTGCCGACTGGACCGGTCAGCATGAATTCGGCATTTTCAGTTGGGAAATGATCAGGATCCAGCACGTTGGAGCTCCCTTGGTGGTTGCCTGTGCCCCTGCCTGGGGGCATCATCATACCTCACCACCGCCGTGCGATGCAGTGACATGAATCATCTCGCTCACGTTGTCCTGGCCGGGCCTGAGGATGGCCTGCGGATCGGTGCCTTTCTGGGTGACCACATCAAGGGGTGCCAGGCGCTTCAGGACTTGCCGCCGGATTGGGCCGCTGGCGTCGTCCTGCACAGAAGAATGGACAGCCTGTGCGATCAGCATTCGGCTGTAGGCAGTTTCCTGGCTGAATTGAATCCGCCCTGGCGGCGATACGGCGGCATCATGCTCGATGTACTGTTCGACCACATGCTGACTCGTCACTGGATTCGCTTTGGCGCCGGCGACCTGGCTGATATCTCTGCCGAAATCAATTCGCTTTTGTCGCGTCACGATAGGGCCTTGCCGGAGCGCCTGCGACTTTTTGCCGCCTGGGCGCGGCAGCGAAACCTTTGGTGTCGATACGGTGATCGAAAGATGTTGAACGAAATCTTCGCCCGCCTGGCCCGGCGTCATGGCAGGCCCAGCCCACTGGCCCGCGGACTGGAACTGCTGGACCAGCATGATCAACGGATCGAGGCAATTTTTTTCAAGCTGTTCGACGACCTGACAGCCAGGGCCGCCGAATGGCGGAACTGTCAATCCAGCATGTCAAGCATGTAGGCAACCGAAACTTCGATCTGCTCATCGCTCAGGTCACGACGACCGCCTCGCGGCGGCATGGCGCCGATTCCGGTGATTGCGTTGGCCACCAGTTCATCCATGCCTTTTTCAAGCCGCCCGACCCACTCGTCGGCGACTATTCTCGGAGCGCCGGCGGCGCCCGTGACATGACAGCTGGCGCAGGCCTGCTCGTAAATCAGGCCGCCATCGAGTGATCCACCAAAAGCGACCTGGGGCTCGGCCGCGGCCACGGCTTCTGCGGCCGCTGCAGCGGCAGCGCGGCCTGTTTCACCAGCGTACACACCGGCTACCGGTTGCAGCCGCTGCTCCTTTGCGAGCTGCCGGGCCGGATTTTCGCTCGGCTCCAACTGATTGTGAATCACGATCGAGACCACGATGATCGCGACAGTGAAAATCATCAGACCAATCAGGATCAGGCTGAATTGCTTGATAAAAATTCGATCATGTTCTGCAGACACGCCGCGGCAACCTCGCGTTCAAGAACCAAAAAATGCATCCACCAAGGGTGGACACGTAATCAGTGATTATATCGCAGGCGCATCAATCAGGGAATGGACGCCACCCTGCCACTGGAACGTCATGTCGATGCCAGGCGTGCTGCCCGATTCCCAAGCACGGCGCCAGCAACGCAGACAACGACCGCCGCAGAGACCGCCAGATCGTTCAGGCCGCCGAGGCCGGTTACAAGCAGTGCTGGCACGCACCACAGCGCGCCGGCCAACCAGCCCGCCAGGCTCAGGCGGGCGATCGCTGCTGCCATGGCCGCGCTGACCGTGGCCGCCAGTCCCCAGAAAATGGTCAACGCAACGGCCGGCAGGTATGCCAACCCCTGGCCCCGGGTCAGGCTGGCATTGATGTCAGTGTCGGGCGTCAATAACTGGAAACCGGTCAGGAGGGCCTCGAACACCACGCCGCCAACCAGCAGACCAGCAACCAGGGCAGCCAGAAAACGCATTATCATCGCTTTACCTCCTGGTGGGTGGTCTGAGAAAACAGGCTCTCTAGTGTACCCCGTCGTTAATTCTGTAACAGCGTACCCGGTCTGAATCGGCCGGTCGCTCGAAAAGATGCAGCCGTGCATGGCTGGTGCTGCGCTATACTTCCGCCACTTCAAAGTGCGAATGCTCCTTTTTCATGCAAAACAGACAGGTGTGTCCGGTGGTTCTTGCCCGGCGAGGTGTTAATTGTCCGTGATTTCGTCGTTGAAGTCGTCAGGTCGGTTCGAATTTGCCGCACTCATCGCGGGGTTGCTGCTGACACTCAGTCTGGTGGGTACTGTCTGGTTCTACCACGGCCTGAAGGCTGCCGAGATGGTTGCCGTCGAGCGTCATATCGAAAACCTCTCGAGCTATGTTCGCCTTGATATTCTTGGCAGTGTCAATGAACAGACGCTGGCTCAACAACGCATGGCTGTGCGCCTGGCGCGCGACGGCGTTGAGGATGAACACGCCTGGCGCGGCGACGCGCTCCTGTTTCAGTCGCATTACCCATTCTATCGCTCATTGGCGGTGCTTGACGCCGATCTCCATACCCGTTGGCTTGAAAGCACAGGCATCGTTCCGGCCCGCCAGGGCCGCCCCTATCCGATTGACGCGCGATACCGGTCCGCCCTGGCTGGGGCGGCTGATGGCGATCTGGTGGTGACTCGTCCGCAGCGCCTGACCGACGGAAAATTCGCCCTTGACTTCATCAAACCGATTATTGCCGAGGGCGAGCCTGTCGGTTACCTGGCCGCCAGCCTGTCGGTACCTGATGCGATCGGCGCGATGGTTTCAGATGTGTTCCGGGATAAACTGAAGCTGCGGGTCACATTCGGTGATCAGATCATCTACCCGTATCCTTTCGGCGATTCGGTCCAGTACCAGTGGCTCCAGGGTTTCATGCTTGATGTGGATGGTGAAGTCGACAGTTTGTCATTCGATTTTGCCATCAGCGAATCCAGCAGGCGCCAGCTTGAGTCGGTGTTGCCTCCGGTAGCCTTGTGGGGTGGCGGAGCGATGTCACTGCTGCTTGCCATCGTCGCTTTTCTTGGCTTGAACGCAACCTACCAGACCCGGGTCCTGGTCACATCAAACCGCAATCTCGAACGCGAGATCCGCGAGCGCGAGCTGGCCGAACAGGAACTTGAATACCTGGTAACTCATGACCCCTTGACCGGGCTGCCCAACCGCACTGGATCGACCCGCTACCTGGAACGAATGCTGGAGGACCACGATGCCGACGGCGGCCAGTTTGCCTTGCTGTTCCTGGATCTCGATCAGTTCAAGGACATCAACGATTCGTTGGGCCATCATCTTGGAGATCAACTGCTGTGTGAAATCCCGCGCCGCCTTGCAGGCGCGCTCAAGGACCGGGATTTCGTCGGTCGCCACGGGGGCGATGAATTCCTGATTGCCGTCACGCGCAACGATCATGAGCAAATCGAACAACTCGCGGCCAATATCCTGCGCGCGTTCGACACGGGCTTTGCCATTAAGGACCACCGATTCTTCATTTCGGCGAGCATGGGCATTTCCTACTATCCTGAATCAGGCCGCACCGTCAGCGAACTGATTCAGCATGCTGATGCGGCCTTGTTCAAGGCCAAGAGCTCCGGGCGAAACCAGTTCGCTGTATTTACCCGTGAAATGTTCAGCCAGGCCCAGCATCGGCTCAATCTCAGCCGCGACATTCGCCATGCGCTCGATGCCGGCCAGTTCCGTGTGGTCTACCAGCCGATCGTCAGTAGTGCCGATCTGTCGTTGCGTGGTCTCGAAGTGCTGTTGCGGTGGGAACATGAAGACGGCTATATGGTGCCACCGCAGGAGTTCATCCGCGTGGCCGAAGAAACGGGTGTCATTGGCCGGCTCGGCGAGTTTGCCATGGAACAAGCGCTGTCTGATCTGGCCCATTGGAAAAAGCTGACCAGCGCGCCGCCCTGGCTGGCAGTGAATATCTCGGGCGCGCAGGTCAGGGAGAATGGCTTTGCCGAAAAACTGAGCGTGCTCCTGCACCAATACCGGATCGAACCAGCATTGCTGCACCTGGAAATTACCGAAGAGATCCTGATCGAAAATCTGACGCGCAACCGCAGGATGCTGAAAAAAATCGACGAGATCGGTATGCGCATCGTGGTTGATGACTTCGGCGTCGGTTATTCATCCCTGGCGTATCTGAAGAACTTCCCGATCTCGGTGGTCAAGATTGATCGCGGTTTTGTTCAGGATCTGGCAGTCGACCATGAAGACCAGGCCATCACTCGAACCATCTGCAGCTTGTCGGCCGATCTGGGGATGCTCACCGTGGCCGAAGGCGTCGAGAGCCGTCAGCAGCTTGAATTATTGCGCCAATTCAAATGCTCCTATGCGCAGGGCTTTCTGTTTTCCCGCCCAGTGGATGCGAGCGCCGTGGAGGCAATGCTGAACGAACGGCCATCCTGGCAGAATGAAGAGCCGGCTGGCATGTCGACCTGAACTTTGATTGATCAGTGGCTTCTGGCCCAGGCCATGGCGTCAATGCCGGTCAGCGGCCTGGCGATATAGTAACCTTGGGCAAGATCGCAGCGGAGCTGCTTGAGCAGGTCCATTGTCGGCGCATCTTCCACGCCCTCCGCAGTCGTCCGCAAACCCAGGCTGTGGCCCAGTTCGATCACCGAACGTATCACCGCGAGCGACTCCTCCGAGCGCATGGCTGACATGACAAAGGACCGATCCACCTTGATCTCCGAAAATGGCAGGCGCACCAGTTGCAGCATCGACGAATAGCCGGTTCCAAAATCGTCGATCGAGAGTTGAAACCCTTTCATGCGCAACCGCGTCAGCAGGTCAAGCGAGGTGACCGGGTCTTCCATCGCGCTGGTTTCAGTCAATTCAAAAATCAACCGCTCCGGCGCAATCCCAAGTTTTTCACAGCGCTGGCTGACCTGGTCGATGAACTGACTATCCCCAAGCGTACGGGCCGACAGATTGATCGACAGGGTCAACGGGTCGCCATCAGCTTGAGTGCACTCTGAAAACCCTTCGGCAAACCAGTCCAGCGCCATATCGATGATCTGGTTGGTCAATGGGTCGATCAGGCCGCAGTTCTCAGCCAGCTCGATGAAGTATCCGGGCATGACCATGCCGCGCTGCGGGCTGCGCCACCGCGCCAATGCCTCAAAGCCCGATAGCAGGCCGCTGGTACAGTACACCTTCGGTTGAAAAGCGAGCTCAAATTCTTTGCTGGACAGCGCATCCGATAGCTCTTCGATGCCTATGGGTTCGGCCTGATCGGCCGGGCTTTCGCTCAGCCGGTCAGATGGTCCGGCTGGCCTGGCAACCAGAAGCTGCCGCAGGGCCGAAGGCGAGAACGGCTTGGCAAGAACGCCGAGGATATTTAGGCCATGTTCGGCGGCCGATCGTCGGGCTGCATCCAGAACGCGGGCGCCAACGCCACTGGTAATGATGATCTGGGCCCGGCAGTCGAGACGGGCCAGTTCGACCAGAACCTCGACGCCATCCATATCGGGCATGACCAGATCGATCGCAATGCGGTCTGGCTGCCATAGCTTGACCTGGTCGAAGAATTCGATTGCCGTGGTCGTGGTTTGTGTTTCCACCCCCATGGACCGGGCAATGTAGGCCATCGTCTGGCCGATCATAGGGTCATCATCAAGAATCAGCAGGCGGTTTTTGATCATGATGAAACCTTTACGGAAGAGGCCAGTGCGGCACGGACGCGGCGGGCCAGTTCGGAGTGCCGGTAAGGCTTGGTCAGTAGTACAGCGTCCGCGTCGAGTCTGCCGTGATGCACGATGACATTCTCAGTATAGCCAGAGGTATAAAGTACTTTCAGGGCGGGAATTCTGGCCTTGGCCTGTTCGGCCAGTTCGCGGCCGCTCATGCCACCGGGCATGAGCACGTCGGTAAAGAGCAGATCGATTTCAGGGTTCGTGCTGATCAAGGCGAGGGCAGCAGGACCATTCTCTGCAACCAGAACCTGGTAGCCCAACTCACACAGCCGGCCATGCGCAAAGTTTCGCACCAGCGGATCGTCCTCGACCAGGAGGATCGTTTCGTTACCGCGCTCGGCTTCTGTGGTGGCTGGGCTCTGGTCACTGCCTCAGTGGTGGAACGCGGCAGGTAAAGCCTGATGGTCGTGCCTTCGCCTGATTCAGAATGGATTCTGATATGACCACGGGATTGCTTGACGAAGCCATAAGTCATCGAAAGCCCCAGGCCTGTTCCCTTGTCAGGGCTCTTGGTGGTGAAAAAGGGCTCGAAAACCCGGCCAAGATCGTCTGCGGCGATGCCGCAGCCAGAATCAGATACGGCCAGCATCACGTACTCGCCCGGCTCGAGCTCCGCATGGTTTGTGGCGTAGTCCTTGTCCAGGATTACGTTCGCGGTCTCGACGATCAGCAGCCCGCCATGAGCCATGGCATCCCTGGCATTGAGGCACAGGTTGAGCAGGCAACTTTCAAGTTGGCCCTCATCGACGAAAGCCGGCCACAATTCGCTGTCATGGGCAAGCCGGATCTCGATATGGCCACCCAGCGTGCGGCTGAGCAGGCCATGCATGCTGGTGACCAGATGGTTGATATCCACCGGCTTCGGGTCCAAAGCCTGGCGTTGGGCAAATGCCAGCAGGCGTTGGGTCAGTTCGGCGCCACGGCTTGCCGCCTTGGTCATCATGGACGCAATTTCGCTCAGCGACTCATCAGCTGCCAGCTCCTCGCGCAGCAGCTCGCTGTTTCCAAGGATGACGGTCAGGATGTTGTTGAAGTCATGTGCAATGCCCCCGGTCAGTTGGCCGACTGCCTTTAGTCGTTGTGTCTGACGCAACTGTTCTTCGATGTTCAGCCGCTCAGTCAACTCACGCTGTACCGCCACAAAATATTGTGGGTCGCCATCGGAACCGATGATCGGCACAATCTCGATTTCCAGCCAGTAGGCTTGGCCGTTCCTGGTGTAGTTGACCACCTGCGAGCGAACGGGAAGAGCTTGTTCCAGAGCCAGGCGTATCCGGTCAAGTTCGGTACGACTGGTTTCCGGCCCGTGCAAAAAGCGCGGCGACTTGCCAATGACCTCGGCTCTTGAATAGCCGGTCATGCGCTCGAACGCATTATTGACGAAAACGATGCGCGGACCAGGATCGTCAAGCGGACTGGCCTCGGTTATGAGAACGACATCATTGATGCGGGCGATGGCGGATTCAAGTAAATTCAGTTGCTCCCGTGCCTGGCGCTTGCTGGTAACGTCGCGGAAATAAACGGCCAGACCTTCCGGGGACGGGTAGGCGTGGACGTCAAACCAGCGTTCAAGCGGGGGATAAAAGGCTTCGAATGCAACCGATATGTTCTCATCAACAGCCATTCGATACTGCTGCTCGAACATCGAGTCCACGGTTTCGGGAAACTCGACCCACACGACCTTGCCCAGCAAATCTTCTCGTGTCCGCTCGAGTACGGTTTCGGCACGTTCGTTGATAAACGTGAATCGCCAGTCACGATCAAGCAGGAAAAAAGCATCGGTGATGCTTTCCAGGGTGGTCGTCAGGCGCTGGGCAGTGCGCCTCGACTGCTCGATGTTCATGAAAGCGCCATGGGCCCCGGTAATGACACCCTCGGCGTCAAGCGTCGGCACCCCCACGGCTCGCACCCAGGTCATGTCACCGGAGCGATTGATGATGCGCAATTCTTCGTCGAATGCAGTGCCCTGCCTCAGGCAACGCTCAACCGCATCAGCGATTGACTTGCGATCATCCGGAGCGTAGCTGTCGATTGCATCTTGTAAAGACAGCTCTTTCCCTGGCGCCGTGCCGTGGATGCGATGGACTTCATCTGTCCAGTGCAACGAAGGCGGATCAGTCTCGAGCGTCCATCCACCTACTCCGGCAACCTCGCTGGCGACCCCCAGCATTCGGTCCGTTGCTTCCTTGTCCTGTTGCATTCGCCGCAGCCGGGCGGTTTGCTGCAGCCGGGTCAGCGCCAGCAAACAGGCCATCACCACGATCAGTATCGAGACGACGCGATTGGCAACAACGTAGGCCGCAGGAAAGGATTCAGGGGCTGGTGGCGAAAATCTCAGGCCCGCCAGGATCAGAACGACGGATATAATCGCCGTGGCAATCAGGATGCGGCGTCGGCCACTGAGCATCGAAATCAGCACGATCGGCAAATAAAACACCCCATGAGCAAATCCCGCCATGGTCAGCAGGTCAGTCACAAAAATGACCGCCATTGCCGCAACCAGGCAGACGGCCATCACGAATGCAGGCCGGCTCTCCATTCGGGGTTCGGTCGAATCAACCAGGGCAGGCACCTCAGGGATTTGCATCCCAAGAAAAAGTGATTAACAATCCAATACGGGCACAGCGGGGCGAATCATCTTTGTAGCCCTTTGTAAGCCCAAAGCAGTTAAAAATGAGCAACGTATCTCATGATCGTGCCTGTTTTTGTGTCAGTATCAGGTATATACGTTTGCACCAAATCGTCTAAAGGATTTGTGTGAAGATGTCACATTGGAGCATTTACGCGCAACGATTGCAATCGGCAGCAGTGCCGATCAGAAAAAGTGGAGCCGTTTAATCAAACCCTCAACCGAAAAGCCATCCCCTGAGCACAACCTACTCTTGGCCGCCATGCCAGTTGATGTGCGCGCACGCATTGATCCTCTCCTCAAGCTGACAGAGTTGCCGCTTGGCGAGGTTTTGTACGAGTCGGGCGACATCATGCGCGATGTCTATTTCCCCACCAATGCCATCGTTTCCCTGCTGTACGTGATGGAAGATGGCCGTTCAGCGGAAATATCGGTGGTGGGCAACGAAGGGATTGTGGGGATATCGCTGTTCATGGGTGGCGAAAGCACGCCGAGCCGGGCGCTGGTGCAGAGCGCCGGGCATGGCTATCGTCTGCCAGCGGCAAGTCTCAAGAGTGAGTTCAGACGCAACACGGAAATGCACCACTTGTTGTTGCACTATACCCAGGCGCTGATCACCCAGATGGCCCAGACCGCGGCCTGCAATCGGCATCACTCGATCGATCAGCAATTATGCCGCTGGGTGTTGCTGTCCATGGATCGTCTGACGGGCGATCAACTCACCATGACCCAGGAGCTGATTGCCAACATGCTCGGTGTGCGCCGAGAAGGGGTGACCGAGTCAGCCCAAAAACTGCAGGAAGCCGGTGTCATTGCCTACAAACGGGGCCACATCACGATCCTCGACCGTCCCGAGCTCGAGCGTCGGTCCTGCGAATGCTACGCGGTGGTCAAAAAGGAAACCGATCGCTTGCTGAGGGGCCTTCGTCGGCCGCCCGGTTGATGTCTGATCTGATATTTACAGCCCTATGTTGAATACCGTACAGACGGGCGTGTTGAGGGCGCGCTATCAGTATTCTTCAATATTATAATTATCAGGAAATACCATGGCGATTCGTTTCAAGACCCCAAGTGCGGGTCATTGCGCTCAGAACCCGGATGAAAGTTCAAGTTCATCAAGAAATACCCTGTTCAATACCGGCGCCGCTGTTGCGCTGATTCTGTTTGCCGTCCCGGCATTGGGCCAGACGCCTGATCTGGGTCAGGCCGACTCATTTGCCATAGCAGCCGAGACTTTCAGCAATACCACGGCCGGGACCGTAGTCGATGGCGATGTCTGCTACACCACTGGCCCCGGGGTCGCTCCGACCATCAACGGTAACGAAACGACGCCGTGCCCGCCTCAGGTCGGAGACGATCAGGCCAATGCCCTGGCCGAGTTGAACGCTCAATCCTGTACCTCGATTGGCGCCGCCGTGGCGCTGGACCAGATCAGTATCGGTGGCGGAACACCGGGTGAGTTTCCTGCCGGTTGTTATTCCAGTACGGGGGCGATGTCCATCACGACCGGCGAATCGGTGACCCTGACCGGCACCGGGCTCTACATCTTCCGCCCCGGTGGCTCCCTGGACCCGGCAGCCAATTCGGCCATTGTCCTGGCCAACGGCGCCTGCGCGGATAACGTCTTCTGGGCGCCCGAGGGCAGCACGACCATCGGCGCCAATACCGCGTTCTTCGGCAACATCTTCCGGGGCGTGGCCGACGGTCTCAGCATCACCCTGGGCGATGCGGCATCGCTGACGGGAAGGGCGCTGGCGTTTGGCTCGACCGTTACCACCGACAACAATACGATCGCCGTTCCCGATGCCTGCCCGCAACCCGGCTCCATCATCGTTCAAAAACAGACCGATCCAGCCGGCAGCCTGCAAACCTTCACCTTTACTGGCGACGCTGCCGGTGAACTGATCGATGGCGAGCAGATTGTCGTTTCCAACCTCGAAGCCGGCAACTACAGCGCCACCGAAGTGGTCCCTGAAGGCTGGGAGCTGACCGACATCACTTGCGACGACATGGACAGTACCGGTGATATCGGCACGGCTTCGGCGAACTTCGTCCTGGACGAGGGTGAAACCGTGACCTGTGTGTTCACCAACACCCTGCTTGCCGGCGAGTTCGGCACCATCACCATCATCAAGGAAGCCGATCCGGCCGACAGTGGCGAGTCATTCAGCTTTAGCGGCGACCTCGGCAACTTCGAACTGATGCACGGCGACTTCGTGACCGAAACGCTTTCGCCCGGTGTCTACAGCGTCACTGAAACGGTACCGCAGGGCTGGCAGCTCGACAGCGCCATCTGTGATGACGGCTCGCCAGCCGATGCCATCGACCTGGCCGCCGGTGAGAACGTCATCTGCATCTTCAACAATTCTCAACCCGGTGGGGCTGCCTTCAGCGTCCCGATCTTTTCACCCGTCGGCTTGGCCGTGTTGTTGCTCTTGATGCTGGCAATGGCGGCTGTCGTCCTGCGGCCTTCCACGCGGATCCGAAACCAGTAATCCGGCAAGGCTAAGGCTTCTGCGGACAAACGAATACCCAGGATATTCGTGCAAGAAAAGCAGAGGGCAGTTGGAAACAGAGAACCCTGGCCATTCGTGTGGCCAGGGTTTTTTTAACTTGCCTGCAAGCTGTCCGCTCTAAGCAGCTCTTTGATGCGTTTTGCGGTGGCCGCTGGCAGGTCGGCCTGTCGGGCATAGTCTGGCCAGGCAAGTATTGATTGGCGGACTTCATTGAACAGCGTCTTGTCACGACCCCGCTTCAGGCCGGCCACCCGGGCCAGGGCCTGAAAATCGGCATACGAGAAATCGTCCCGGCGGCCGTTGAGTGTCATCTGGTGACTGGCGGTCCAGTCGCCGTCGGGGTTGGAGCTGAAAACCAGGTCGAAGGCCGGCGCCAGACGCCAATGGCCGCTGCGGTCCATCAGAAAAGCAATGTTTTTGACGTGATCGTCCTGGTTGCGGCCTAGAACATTGAATACCACGCGACGGTAAAACTGCTCGAACTCGGCCATCGACAGACCGAGCCTGCGCATGACCTGAAAAGCCTGCTCGTAGCTGTAGGCGCCCGGCAGGTTGTAATCGAAGTGCGCCATGGCCCCAAGTGATTGCATATGCAATTTGGCGCCATCGGGTGTTCGATCGAATCGGCGGGTCACGAAATGGCGACGGCCATTTTCCTCCAGCAATCGGCACTCGCTCATCTCGATGCCGGCGTCGCGGGCCATCAGATAGTAGGCGTACTCAATGACGCCATATCCTTGCGGGTCGTCCAGTTCACGGTCACGATTCGAGCTGACCCCATCGAACTTCAACAACCAGTGCCCGAATCCGCTACCGGGGTCGACCTGGCCTGATCGCACCTCGCCGGTTTCCGGATTCCAGGCCGCTCCGCCAACCGCCGCCCCAATTCCTTGAGCGCCGCCTCATCCGAAATGCCTGCAACAATATCCATAACCGCCATATATGACGAATTCAAGTGTTATTCTACTTTAAATCGCCAATATCCACGAATAAGCCGTTATCCACCCTGTCGTCTTGCGTTTTCGAGTGCCCGAAACGATGATGGTGCAAGAGTGTTATTTTGGGAGAGAGTCACGATGCTTAGATTGGTCCTGCTGAGTCTGATGGGCTCGGTGATTCTGTTTTTCTGGGGCTTCGTAGGGCACGTGGTGCTGGGAGTCTACGACCCGGTCTTCAATCACTTCGAGGACGAGTCGGCTGTTGCCACGGCACTCGCGGACAACGCGCGCGGGGCGGGCATCCATTACTTGCCGGCCGAGCCAGCACGCGACGGCACGCAGGCGGAGGCGTTCATCAACTTCGTACCGGCCGGCCAGCGCAGCGGTTTCGGCGCAATGATCGGACGCGATCTCGTGATTGGCACGGTGGCGGTATTCGCAGTGCTGCTGTTGCTGGGCGCAGATCGTGGCGGTGGCTACTGGCGCTCCGTCGGGCGCTTCGCACTGGCCGGGTTCGCCCTGGGCTTTTTTGTCCACGCCTATTTCTGGAACTGGTTCGATTTCCCCACCCCATACTTCGCCATCTCGGTGGCCGACTCAGTCGCCGGCTGGACCCTGGTCGGACTGGCGCTGTCGCCACTGCTGCGACAGCCACGAACGGAATCCCACTAATCCAAGCGCTTCACTCGGTCGCTTGAGAATAAAATACCTAGCTCAGTGAGGTGGAGTTGCTACGCCGGGTGAATGATAGCTATGAGTGCTTTGGGCCGCCATGGGGTTGATAATGATTGCGGGCATGCCGATCAGTCCCCCCAGAGTTTCGCCAGCGGTGCTGCCAGGATGTTGCGCTCGCGGTCGATGGGCAGCACGGCGGGGCCATCGTAGAGCACCAGCCCACCCTGAAAGCGGCGACCGGCAATCTGGGCCATGCGTTGCAGGCCGCGGCGTCCAGGCCGCTGTCGCACAGGTGAATTTTGGGTGACTTCACCAGCCGCTTGCCGCGGTTCGAGTACCAGGCCGGTAGCCGTCGGATCAGGAATAGGCGTTCCAGAATTTCAAGGTAGTATTCTACGGTCTTGCGCACGTGGCGCAGCGCGTTGGCGGTTGCCGAGACATTAAGCAGCGAGGCGGTTTGATTGGCGAGATACTCGAGTAACTGGGCCACGTCGGCCCCATCCTTGACCTCGGCGACATCGTGAATATCGCGTTCGATGATCGATTGCAGGTACTGACGCTGCCAGCGCCGGGCGCGTTGCGGCCGGCGAAAGCAGGCCTCCGGGTAGCCGCCGGCAACCAGGCGTTGAGGCAGACTCAGCCCGCCACGATCACTTTGGCCGGGCAATTCCGGCTCCAGTTCCCCGGCCAGCCACCGCTCGAGGAAATCTCCGGCCGCTCCCTCCTTTTCGGCCTCGGTGAGTGGTTGCAGGTACAGGCACTCCATGCGCCCGGCCAGGGAATCGGCGAGTCGTGGCAGTTGCAGCAGATTGACGGATCCGGTCAGCAGATAGCGCCCGGCTTGCCGGTCGCGATCGACGCTGCGCTTGATGGCCAACGTAAGTTCCGGCACGCGCTGGATCTCATCAATGGTGACCGGATTCGGCAGTCCATCGAGAAAACCCTCCGGATCTTGACGGGCAAGCTCCAGGTAGTTGCGGTCGTCCAGCGTGACATAGGCACGCTCGGGCTGGCTCTGGCGTGCCAGGGTAGACTTGCCGCACTGACGCAGGGCCCAGCAGGCAGACCACCGGCGTGTCGGCCAGCGCCTCGTCCAGCGCCAGCGTCATGTGTCGGTAGATATAGCTGTCGTCCGATTGCGCGCTCATTGCCCGTCCATTTGCATCCTCAATCGCCGGCCAATTGTATCCTGAGTCTGACGTGTCTGCCAGACCGGGCTGTGCCAGAGCGGGACAAGCCAGAACGACACCAAGCGACGTCCTGCGGGGCGGGGAACTGGATGCCCCGGTTTTCAATGCCGTGCTGGTATTCGATGAGGCCGATGCAATGTTTGCTGCACGCACCAATGTCAGCTCTTCAACAGATCGCTACGCCAACCTTGAAGTCGCCGTGCTATCGAATTATGGATTGATGCGGGTCTGGGGCAGGGTTCTTTTTTGCCGCACCGGGCATCGTCGAAGGGCACGAATGCGCCCAGTTTGGGTACAAACCGATTTGGCCGCTTGAATCGAACGATTCTCCGACCGAGTGTCTGGATGCTCACCGAGCTTCATTCCGTAGGATGTTTTGGATGAAAGACCGAAAATTCAGATGGTTAGTGCACTTTATCAGTGCAGGCAAACCAGTCCTGTTCTGCTATAATTACGCCCCACGCGCCCGTAGCTCAGCTGGATAGAGTACTGCCCTCCGAAGGCAGGGGTCACAGGTTCGAACCGAGCCGAAGGCGAGCTCGATGCGGCGCAAGCCGCACCCGAAGGGCAAGCGCCGTTAGGCGCGCAGTCAATCCTGTCGGGCCAAACCCGAAGGGTTTGGAAGGATTCGCGTACAATTAGCTTTCAAAGCGCCCGTAGCTCAGCTGGATAGAGTACTGCCCTCCGAAGGCAGGGGTCACAGGTTCGAATCCTGTCGGGCGCGCCAAATACCAAAAAAGCCTCCCTTGTGGAGGCTTTTT
>JBGTEC010000170.1:0-3009 GCA_041747995.1 Wenzhouxiangella sp. | reverse complement strand
CGCCTGCGAGCCCGGTACGGTATCGGTCACCGGCCAGCTCACCCGGACCAGTTCGTTGTTGGTCAGCTGCCAGGAAAAGCGCTGCAGGTTGCCTCTATCCAGCCCGGACGGATTGGCCCAGCCCGCCCGGGTGGCGGTCAGACCATGGCGCTGGCCGGCCAGCGCCGGTTCACGGCGGGCATCTCCAGTCATCACAGCGCGGGTGGCGAGTTGCCGGATGTCGGCATCCATTCGGGCGACGGTCATCTGCAAGGCCGCCAGATCGGCGCTGTGCTGGCGATGCACCATGGCCGCGCGGCTCAGGCCATCGAGGGCTACGTAGGCGCTCGATGAAAGCACGGCAAATACGAGCACGGCGACCAGCACTTCCACCAGGGTGTAGCCGCGTGCTTTTCCCGCCATCCTCACAGCGGCAGGAAACCGGTATGGGTCAACAGTGGCGAAGCTCGGGTGCTGTCACCGAAGACAACGACATCGACGCGCAGCATTTCGTCGCCCGGCGCCGGCTGGATCAATGCGTCCCAGTACCATTCCTGCTGGCCCATCGGGCTGCTGCCCTGGCGCCGGCCGCTGCCCGGCGGGTCCAGGCGCAGCTCGGCGATGACGTTGTCGGCCACCCACAGCGCCAACGTGCGCTGTTCGAGCTGGAATTGACTATCAATACTCTGGCTGCCGATTCTGGCCAGGGCAGCAACAGCAATCGCGACCACCACCAGGCCAACAAGCACTTCCAGCAGGGTAAATCCGCGCATCGTACTTCTCATCGCGGCCAGTGATAAACGAGGCGGCCGTCACCACGGCCATTGACGCGCCAGCGTTGCTGATCCTTGGCCAGGGTCAACTCGAACAGGGTCAACTCACCCAGCGGCTGACAAACGATCTGAGGCGCCTCAACGGTCGCCGAAAGCCGGGCCTCATGGCCACCCAGCAACAGTGCTGGCGCCACGGCGCCGGTCCAGGCGCGCGGCCGGTCGAGGCCATCGCCTCTCAGCGCCACCCAGCCGCTGGCCGTTGCCTGCCAGAAATCGTAGCCGTGGTCGGTCACCCTGAGACCACGCGGTCGGGCCTGGAAAACAGCTTGCTGGCATTGTGATTCGAGCAAGGCGCCGAAGCGCTCGAGTTGGGCGGCGGGATCATCGGGTGAGCCCCACTGGCCGAGCCGCAGAACCACCATTGCAGCCAAAATCGCGCCAATGGCAACCACCACCAGAACCTCCAGCAGGGTGAAGCCGCCGTGGGTCGCCCGTACGTTCACATCAGCGTTCCCAGGACCGTACCGGCAATTGTCCTGACAATGGTCCCAACTAGCGCTCCCAATTACCGATCTCCGCGTTGATCCCGTCGCCGCCGGGCACGCCGTTGGCGCCGTTGGACCAGACATCGATCTCACCGTGCAGGCCGGGATTGAGATACTGATATTCGTTGCCCCATGGATCGCGCGGCAGGCGCTCGATATAGCCGCCGGCCTTCCAGTTGGCCGCCTCGGGCTGTCCCGAAGGACGGCGCACCAGTGCTTCCAGACCCTGCTGGGTCGACGGGTATTGATAATTGTCGAGGCGATACATGTTGAGCGCGGTAACCAGGGCCTGCACATCCTGCTGGGCCTTGGTTACTCGGGCCCGGTCGGGTTCATCCATCACCCGCGGGACGATGACCGCGGCCAGGATCGCAATAATGACGACCACGACCAGAATCTCGATCAGCGAGAATCCACCGGCAGTACGGACCTTCAAGCGTGTCATTCTCTGATACCTTCCCATAAACTCAACCATGCACTAATCCGCAATCATAACGCCGACATGCCTTCTTCGATGAACAATCAGCACTGGCGCGAACGCGACCTGGCCACCCTCTGGCACCCCTGCACCCAGATGAAAGACCACGAATGGCTGCCACTCGTTCCCATCCGCCGTGGCCAGGGGGTCTGGCTGGAGGACTTCGACGGCAATCGCTACATCGACGCGATCAGTTCCTGGTGGGTCAACCTGTTCGGTCACGCCAACCCGCACATCGCCGGCCGCATCGCCGACCAGGCCAGCCAGCTCGAACACGTGATCCTGGCCGGCTTCAGTCATCAACCGGCGATCGAGTTGGCCGAACGGCTGGTCAGCCTGGCGCCGCCGGGGCTGGAGCGCGTGTTCTATGCCGATTCCGGTTCCGCCGCGGTTGAAATCGCGCTGAAGATGTCGTTTCACTACTGGCTCAATTGCGACCAGCCGAAAAAAACCCGCTTCGTGTGCCTGTCCGGCAGCTACCACGGCGAAACCCTCGGTGCCCTGGCCGTGGGCGACGTCGGCCTCTATCGCGACACCTATGGGCCGCTGCTGATGGAACCGATCGTGGTGCCGTCCCCCGACTGCTTCGAGCGCGAACCCGGCATGGATTGGGCTGACCATTCGCTGCGCCGCTTTGCCGAGATGGAGCGGGTACTGGCCGAGCGCCATGACGAAATTGCCGCCGTGATTGTCGAACCCCTGGTCCAGTGCGCCGGTGGCATGCGCATGTATCACCCGGTCTACCTGGAACGGTTGCGCGCGGCCTGTGATCGCTACGGCGTTCACCTGATCGCTGATGAAATCGCGGTCGGCTTTGGCCGCACCGGCACCCTGTTTGCCTGCGAGCAGGCCGGCATCAGCCCTGATTTCATGTGCCTGTCCAAGGGGCTGACCGGTGGTTTCCTGCCCCTGTCGGCCGTCCTGACCCATGACCGGGTCTACCAGGCCTTCTATCACAACTACGAGCAGCTCAAGGGCTTCATGCACTCGCACAGCTACACCGGCAACGCGCTGTGCTGCACCGCGGCCCTGGCCACGCTGGAGCTGTTCGAGCAGACCGATGTGCTGGCCGCCAATCGGCTTCGCGCCCAGCGAATGCGCGCGGCCGTGGCGGAACTGGATGACCATCGGCACGTGGCCGAGATTCGCCAGCATGGGATGATATTGGCCATGGAAATGATTGATGCCAACGGCAAGCCCTACCCTTGGCAGGAGCGTCGCGGGCTGGCGGTCT